>JACCRK010000340.1 GCA_013813565.1 Herpetosiphonaceae bacterium | reverse complement strand
TCGGGGCCAATCACGCTGACTAAGTCGCCGAGGGCAAGGCGCATCTGGCCATTGGCCAGCACCAGCCGGTCATCGTGGCGCACGCGGCCCAGGATCACATCCCAGCTCTGGCGGCTGAGCATCTCGTTGATCGTCGCGCCGATGGCCTCCGGGCGGGTCACAATAATCGTGCGGTTGTGGAGCTTCTGGGTGGGGGCCAGCGGTGAGCGCAGCTGGGCCGCCTCCTTGGCAAAATCAACCTTCCACCAGCGGCGCAGCAGCGTCATCACGATAATCATGCCGATCACGCCCATCGGATAGGCGATCGAGAAGCCGATCACCGGCTCGGCCAGGGTTCGCTCAAGGTCGGGGCCGCTGGCGGTGGCCTTGACGTGCTCCAGCACCCCGGCCAGCGCGGCGGTGTTGGTCATGCTGCCGGTGAAGATGCCCGAGGTCAGGGCGGGCGAGAACTTCAGCAGGCGCCCAATCACCAGCGTCAGCCCGGTCGCGCCGATCAGCATGCCGACGATCATCAGGTTATCACGCAGTCCCTGGCTGCGGAACGAGGCAAAGAACTGGCGCCCGCTGCTCAGGCCAATCGTGTAGACAAAGACCACCAGCCCAAGCTCGTAGACCAGGTCCGGCAGCTTGAGGTTGGGATCAAGCGCGCCAAACGCCAGGCCAACAAACAGCACGGCGGCGACGCCCAGGCTGCTGCCGCGAATCGCGATCCGGCCGAGCGGATAGCCGATGGCGGCGACGAGAAACAGCAGCAGCAGTGAATTATCAATCAGGAGCTGGATCATAAGATGTACTCAATTCTCAAATGAGCTGGGAGAATAGGACGGTTTTGATCAAAACCGAAATAATCGAACAGGGAACACCCTGCGATGTTCCCTGTTCGATACAACACTGTATACGCTAGCCTAGATTTCCCAGTGCTCCGGCGAGCGCCACAGGCTCGACAAGATCAAGTCGCGCACCGAGAGCATCTCTTTCGGCAGCCGGTCGTAGAGCTTGATAAACAGCTCCTCGTGCGACAGGATCTCGCCGTTCCACTGCGCGCGGTCCACCGACATCAGCTCGTGGAAGTTGTCGGCGCTGAAATCCTCCAGGCCGGTCCAGTCGAGATCCTCGTAGCGCGGCATCCAGCCCAGCGGGCTTTCGATGCTGACCGCCCGGCCATTGGCCCGCTCGACGATCCACTTCAGCACGCGCATGTTCTCGCCAAAGCCCGGCCAGAGAAACTTGCCGTCCTTGTCGGTGCGGAACCAGTTGACGCTGAAGATCCGCGGCGGGTTGGGGATTGTGCGCCCGAACTGGAGCCAGTGGTTGAAGTAGTCGCCCATGTGGTAGCCACAGAACGGCAGCATTGCAAAGGGATCGCGGCGCACATTGCCGACGGCCCCGGCGGCGGCGGCGGTGGTCTCCGAGCCCATCGTCGCGGCCAGATAGACCCCGTAGGTCCAGTTGAAGGCCTGGTAGACCAGCGGCATCAGGGTGCTGCGGCGGCCACCGAAGATAAAGCCTTTGATCGGCACGCCCTGTGGGTTCTCCCACTCGGGGTCGATGCTGGGGCACTGGCTGGCCGGGGCGGTGAAGCGGGCGTTGGCGTGGGCGGCCTTACGGCCACAGTCGGGGGTCCACTCCTGGCCGGTCCAGTCGATCAGGCGCTCGGGCGGCGTTTTAGTCATGCCCTCCCACCATACATCGCCGTCGGGGGTCAGGCCGACGTTGGTGAAAATCGTGTTTTTGCTCAGCGACGCCATCGCGTTGGGGTTGGTCTTCTCCGAGGTGCCGGGGGCCACGCCGAAGTAGCCGCTCTCGGGGTTGATCGCGTACAGCTGGCCATCGGCGCCGGGCTTGATCCAGGCAATGTCGTCGCCAACCGTGGTGACCTTCCAGCCTTCCATGGTTTCCGGCGGAATGAGCATGGCAAAGTTAGTCTTGCCACAGGCGCTGGGGAAGGCGGCGGCGAGATAGGTTTTTTCACCCTTGGGCGATTCGACGCCGAGGATCAGCATGTGCTCGGCGAGCCAGCCCTCGTCGCGGGCCATCGTTGAGGCGATGCGCAGAGCGAAGCAATTTTTGCCCAGCAGCGCGTTGCCGCCGTAGCCGCTGCCATACGACCAGATCGAGCGATCCTCGGGGAAATGGACGATGTATTTCTGATCTTTGTTCGAGGGCCACGGCACATCCTGCTGGCCTGGCTCAAGCGGCATGCCGACCGAGTGCATACAGGGGATAAACTCACCCTCATCGCCGAGCAGATCGTAGACCGGGCGGCCCATGCGGGTCATAATCCGCATATTGACCACGACGTAGGGCGAGTCGCTCAGCTCCACGCCAATCTGGGCGATCGGCGAGCCTAGCGGGCCCATGCTGAACGGGATGACGTACATTGTGCGGCCGCGCATACAGCCGGAGAATAGCTTGGTCAGGGTCTCTTTCATCTCTTTGGGGGCGACCCAGTTGTTGGTCGGGCCGGCATCGGCCTTGCTGACGCTGCAGATGTAGGTCCGGTCTTCGACGCGGGCCACATCGCTCTGGTCGGAGCGGGCCAGAAAGCTGTTGGGGCGTTTTTCGGGGTTCAGGCGGGTAAAGGTGCCGGCCTCAACCAGACGGTTGCACATCTCGTCATATTCTTGTTGCGAGCCATCGCACCAGTACACATCATCGGGCTGGCACAGATCGGCCATATGCTGAACCCAGGCACGAAGAGCGGTATTGCGAACATACGTTGGAACATTCATCGTTGTACCCCTTCAATAACGGTAACGGGTAGTTACTTCGTTTAGGATACTCAAAAGTATCCATCACTATGGGAAACATTTCACAACCTACTGGGAAGATAAGGTTACTATTCGGCGATCTCGGCAAAGGTGGTCGGCGGTGGGTTCTCCCCTCGATCAGGGGGTTCTTGTGATTCGCCTCCCTTCCGTCCCACTGCCCAGCGGGCACCCGAGGGATACCCAGGGGGTTTTCATCCCCCTGCTGCCCAGAGGGCACCCGCCTAAAGTTTAGTTTGTGGGGGGATCATGGTTGATGCGGGCACATCACGAGCGTGCTGGATCGAAATCCGGCGAATGGCTTTGGGCCAGACCCTGGCCTGTTTCAGTTCCATTCTAGCGCAAGATCATGGTTTGTGGGAGAGTGCCCACACGCACCATCTTGACATCAAATAGGTACAAGGGCTACAATACCAGCTAATCAATAATGGCTTTGAACAAGATGAGTACGTGAATACGCCTGTCCAGAGAGCGGGGGCCAGCGGCTGGAAGCCTCCTCAGCAACGATTCGCCGAACGTGACTTGCGAGCTAGTCAACCGAACGTCGCTTTGACCTGAAGTTGATTCGGGTGCGCCCGCTACCGCGCCAATGAGTGATGCTGCCTCGGCGGCATAATTAAGGTGGTACCACGGGAAGACGCTTCTCGTCCTTGCGGTTAAGGACGATGGAGCGATTTTTATTTAAGAAAGGTGTGGACGCGATGGACAATTATGTCGCAGAAGCGCGCCAGGCGCTGGCCGCCGGCGATCGGCAGCAGGCTCAGCAGCTGCTAAATATTGCGATGAGCCTCAATCCAAACAATGGCGAGGTCTGGTACCTGCTTGGTGAGCTCGCCACCGATGCGAATCAGCGGACCGAATATATGAGCCACGCGGAGCGGCTGGGCTATCAGCCCAGCCCATATGGGTCCAACCAGTTTCAGCCCAGCCAGTATGCGTCCAGCCAGTATCAGCCCAACCAGTATCAAAGCCAGTACCCGCCCCAGGGTCAGTCCCCGCCGCCATACCAGGCCCAGTACCCGCCGCAGCCGATGTATGGCCAGCCGCCCCGCAAGGGCGTCAACCCGACCCTCATCATCGTCGGAGTGATTGGGGTTGTGGTGCTGATGGCGTGTGGTTTCTTCTTCTACACGACCCAGAGCCTACTCAAGACTGCGTCTGGCTCGCTAGAGACGGCTTTGGCGGTACCAGGAATGACAAACCTGACTGAGACCAGTGTGCCGGCAGCATTCGGCAGTGATGAGTTTATTCCGGCGGTCGAGACAGCCAATCATCTCCCGGCGGGTACCAAGCACACCTACAACTCTAACCCGCCGACCTCGGGCAAACACTGGGGCCAGGCTACGCCCTGGGGAACCTACCTCGACGCGCCGCCGCCCGATGAGTCGCTGGTGCATAACCTGGAGCACGGCGGGGTAATTATCAGCTTCAACCCCGAGCTGGTCACGGCGGACGAGCAGATCCAGCTAGAGGAACTCTACGCCGAGCTGAGCGCGATCAACCCCCGTGTTATTCTGACCGTCCGCTCCAATCTCGATGTCCCGCTGGCGGTGACGTCCTGGGAGTATCGGCTCCTGCTCGACTCGGTCGATATCGAGGCGGTGCATCAGTTCTACGACGATCATATCGCGCAGGGGCCAGAGTGTGAGCAGGGGCGCTGTCCACAGTAAGCGTGTAGGGGTTAGGGGTTAGGACGATTTTTGGACTTCGTGTCCTTCGTGGATCAAAAGGAAATAGTATGTCAAACTCAGATCATCATCTCAGCCAGGCGCTTGCGGGCGCCGACCTGACCCAGCCGTATGATGCCGACCGGATTGAGCAGCATCTCTACGCGTGGTGGGAGGCGGCGGGCTTTTTCCAGCCCCGGCCGGATAACGGCAAGCCGCCATTCGTCATCGCCATTCCGCCGCCCAACGTGACCGGCGTGCTCCACACTGGCCACGGCCTGACCAATACGGTCGAGGATATTCTGGTGCGCTGGCACCGCATGCGCGGCGCGCCAACCCTGTGGGTCCCCGGCACCGACCACGCCGGCATCGCCACCCAGAACGTGGTCGAAAAAATGCTGCGCACCGAGGGCAAGACCCGCCAGGATCTCGGCCGCGAGGATTTTGTCGATCTGGTCTGGGAGTGGAAGGATCGCTACCATGCTACGATCACCAGCCAGATCAAGCGCCTGGGCTCGTCGGCGGACTGGACCCGCGAGCGCTTTACGCTCGACGATGGTCTCTCCAGGGCCGTGCTGACCGCCTTCAAGCGCCTGTATGACGATGGCCTGATCTACCGCGGCTCGCGGCTGGTCAACTGGTGCCCGCGCTGCCAGTCGGCCATCTCCGACCTGGAGGTGGTCTACCGCGATGAGCAGGAGCAGGGCAGCCTGTGGCATATTCGCTACAAGATCGCCCGCGATGAGCACGATACCGCCTGGCAGATCGGCGACGGCGATCGCTCGATTACAATTGCGACCACCCGGCCTGAGACGCTGCTGGCCGACACCGCCATCGCCGTCCACCCCGACGACGAGCGCTACCGCGATCTGATCGGCCAGTTCGCGGTGCTGCCGGCGCTCGGGCGGCGCATCCCGATCATCGCCGACGAGTATGTCGAGCGCGAGTTTGGGACCGGCGCGCTCAAAATCACGCCCGGCCACGATCCGAACGACTACGCGGTTGGCCAGCGCCACAGCCTGCCGATCATCAACGTGCTCAACACCGACGGCACGATCAACGCCGAGGGCGGGCCATACGCCGGTCAGGATCGCTTTGCCGCCCGCCAGCAGGTGGAGCTCGATCTGACGGCGGCCGGCAATCTGGCCGAGACCAAGCCGCATCTGATGAAGATCGGCCGCTGCGAGCGCTGCGACACCATCGTCGAGCCACTGATCAGCACCCAGTGGTTTGTCAAAACCGCCCCGCTGGCCGCGCCCGCGATCGCCGCCGTGCGTGAGGGCCGCACCAAGATCGTGCCCGAGCGCTTCAACAAAACCTACTTCCACTGGATGGAGAACATTCAGGACTGGTGTATCAGCCGCCAGCTCTGGTGGGGCCACCGCATTCCGGTGTGGTACGGGCCGGATGAGACCAAGTTTGTCGAGCTCGATGCCGCCGCCGCCCAGCTGGCCGCCAACCAGCACTACGGCCAGGTCGTCGAGCTGCGCCAGGACGAGGACGTGCTCGACACATGGTTCTCCTCCGGGCTGTGGCCGTTCAGCATCCTTGGCTGGCCCGAGGAGACCGAGGATTTCGGGCGCTTCTACCCGACCACGCTGCTGGAGACCGGCTACGACATTCTGTTTTTCTGGGTGGCCCGCATGATGATGCTGGGCATCTATCTGACCGGCAAGGCGCCGTTTGAGTGGGTCTACCTGCACGGGATTGTGCGCGACGAGCACGGGCGCAAGATGTCGAAGTCGCTGGGCAACCAGGTCGATCCGCTCGATCTGATCGCGCAGTATGGCACCGATGCGCTGCGCTTCACCTTCGCCACCTCGTCGACGCCCGGCCAGGATTTCGCCCTTCAGCCGACCCGCCTGGAGGCGGCCAAAGGCTTTGCCAACAAGATCTGGAACGCCACCCGCTTTGTGATCAGCAAGCTGGGCCAGCCGTCCACGGCCGGCGGCCAGCCCGCCGGGCCGCCAGCCGCCAGCCTGGCCGACCGCTGGATCCTCTCGCGCTTCAATCGGCTGGCCAAAGACGTGGCCCGGCTGATGGAGGTCTTCAATCTCGGCGAGGCCGGCCGCCAGATCCAGACCTTCTTCTGGGATGATTTCGCCGACTGGTACATCGAGGCGGCCAAGATCCAGATCGACAGCGGCGACGCGGATCAGCAGGCCAGCACCCGCCAGATACTGTTCGACATTCTGGAGGGGACGCTACGGCTGCTCCACCCGTTTATGCCGTATGTCACCGAGGCCGCCTGGCAGAAGCTCAACGAGGGAGCCGGCGACCTGCGGCACGACAAGCAGCCGGCCTCGATCATGCTGGCCGAGTATCCCCAGGCCAACGCGGCAGGGCTGGATGCGGTGGCCGAGCAGGAGTGGGAGCTGGTTCAGAACATCATCCGCGGCATCCGCAACGTGCGCAACGAGTCGGGCGTGGACGCGGTCAAGTGGATCGAGGCCCAGATTGCCGGCGGCCCGGCGACGCCGATGCTGCGCTCGCAGCACGCCATCATCAGCCGCCTGGCGCGGGTGGCCAGCGACCAGCTGACCATCGCCGAGACGCTCGACCAGCGGCCAACCCAGGCGACCACGCTGGTCATCGCGCCGGCCGAGGTGGTGCTGCCGCTAGCCGGCATGGTCGATCTGGCCGCCGAGCGCGAACGGATGCAGAAGGAGCTGGAGAAGGTCAGCGCCGACATCGAGCGGCGCGGCGCCAAGCTCGGCAACGCGAGCTTCGTCAGCAAGGCCCGGCCCGATGTGGTCCAGAAGGAGCGCGACGCCCTGGCCGCCCAGGAGACCGCCGCCGCCACCCTGCGCGAGCGGCTGGCCGCGCTGGGCTAAACAATGTGGGCGGCGGGAAATGTCCCGCCGCCCACATTCCTGTACGGCGGGTCTCCGTACCCGCCGCTCTCTAGCCGCCCCGCCGCGCCCGCCGCCCCGATCTTAGTGCCCCGCCGCCTCACCTGCGCTCTCGCTCAGCAGCAGCACATCCTCCAGCGCAAAACCATTCCTGATTGCTGCGCTAGCACCAAAAGACCGCCTGATTGAATGGATATAGCCAATCCTTAACCAACGGCCCGATCTGGTCTGATTTGTACGGCTGAGCCGACGATCTGATCGTAGATGGTGCGGTGTTGTGGATGCACCAGGATACTGACGCCATAGATACCGACCAGGACCCAGACGAGTCCTAATCCTAGCTTGGAGCCAACGGGCAGCTCTTCAACCGCCAGCGGCCACCCAGGAATATGAAAGAGACTCGTATGGGCGACCTGCCACGGCAAGAATTTCAGCGCGGCCCGTGCGAAGGCGCGGCCGCGGCTTAATCGGTTCCCCTGTAGATTCAGCACCTGTAAGCCGCGCTTCTGCTTGCCCCACGTCGCAGCCTGAGGCGCTGATTCAGCATAGGTGTAATACAGCAAAACCGGCAGGATGAGCACCAAAAAGGCCCCAAGGTCACGACGGAGCGGGGTGGTAAAGAAGGGCGCAATCCGCTCACGCAGGGAGCTGCGCAGAACCAGCGTACTGCCCGTTGCGAGCACAACCATGTACCCGCTGATCAGCATATAGTCGAGACAAAATGCTGCCGTTCGAGAACCGAGTCCAGGATATAAAGGCGCTAGGGGCACGTCGTCCATGAATATTTCTCCTCTGTAGCACTTCACTGTATAAATCCTTTTAGGCCGATTAGTGACCGCTGACTATCACCGGGACGTTGCCTCAGCCACGCTCTCGCTCAGCAGCAGCGCGTCCTCGAGCGCACAGTCGTCAACGATCAGGTCGATCGGGGTGCGGGCGAAGCGGCGGGCGGCGGCGGCGGCCCGGCCATCGGCCTCGTGGTCGAGCGACCACTGGGCGTGCTCCAGCAGCAGCGCCAGCGCGGTGGCCCGCCCGGCCGTCAGCGCCACCCGGCGCATCCCCGCCTGGAGCAGCTCCTGGTCGGCCAGATGCTGGCTGATAAACCGGTCGGCGTGGCGCAGGGCAGACTCGGCCAGCTGGCCGGCGGCGACCAGCGACGGCTCGCGCAGGGGCTCGCGGCAGCGCTCCACTTTGGCCCGCAGCTGGGTCCAGGCGCTGCCTTTGCTCAAGGCCCGCAGCGCGTCCAGCGCCAGCACATTGGTGGTGCCCTCCCAGATCGGTAGCACGTGGGCGTCGCGCAGCAGGGTTGGCAGGCCGGTATCCTCGACATAGCCCGCGCCGCCAAACGCCTCGATCACCTCGCCGACGACATCGACCGCCTGGCGCCCGGTGGTCAGCTTGGCCAGCGACGTCAGCAGGCGCAGCAGATCGTGCTCGGCCGGATCGAGCGTACCGGCCTCGTCGGCGCCGATCAGCTCGACCAGGAAGAAGCTCAGGTGAAACGCGGCCTCGGTCTCGGCCTGGAGGGTTGCCAGCGTGTCGAGATGCAGGGGCTGGGCGGCGAGGGGACGGCCAAACGCCACCCGCTGGCCGGCGTAGTCGTAGGCCAGCGCCATCCCGCGCCGCATCACGCTGGCCGACATTACACTGTTCCAGGTGCGGGTCAGGTGCAGCATTGGGATAATCGCGCTCACGCCATCGCTCAGGCCAGCGACCGGAATCGCCGGGGCGCCATCCAGGGAAAGCTCGGCGGTGGGAACTTTACGCGTGCCCAGCTTATCCTTCAGCCGATTGACCTGAATGTTGCGCAGGCGGCCGCGCTCGTCGCGGGTCTCGACATAGAACAGCGCCAGGCCCCGGCCCCCTGCGGGGCTGCCCTCCGGCCGTGCCAGCGTCAGCGCCATCTCCGAGGTTGTCGCCGAGGTGAACCACTTGCGCCCGTACAGCCGCCAGGTTCCATCGGCGTCCTGGCGGGCCAGCGTCTCCGAGCGGCCAACATCGGAGCCGCCGGTCGACTCGGTCATCCACTGGCCGCTGGTCCAGCACAGCGCCGGGTCGCGGCTGAGCAAACGCGGCACGGCCCGCTCGATCAGCGCCTGGTTGCCCGAGCGCAGCAGCGTGCGGGCGGCGCCGTCGGTCATGGCCAGCGGGCAGGTGTAGACATCGGTCGAGGGGTGAAACAGGTAGGCCAGGGCAAACTGGTGCAGCCGCGCGTGCTCGCCATAGGCGGGATCGTAGGCCGTGGCGACGATCCCGGCCTCGGCCGCCAGCCGCTGTGCCCGCTCCCACAGCGGCGACAGGCTGATCGCATCGACCCGCTCGCCCCAGGCATCCCACTGGGTCAGCCGTGGCTCATTCAGCCGATCGGCGAGCTGAAACTGGTACAGCTCGTCGCCGGCCAGCCCGCCGAGCGCCAGCAGGTCAGGCTCAATCGCCGCCAGGACAGCGGTGGGCAGCTTGCGCCGCAGCAATGAGCGGAGCATGCGATCGGCAGTATATTGGTTGCCAAGGGTCGGAGCAGATTGCTTGAATGGGGTGATCATCAGCGCCTCCTCGTTGAAGATGATGCGCTGCATTATAGCAGTCGTTGCGCCACCTATTGGCCGGAATACGCGTGGTCGTGAAATTAGACGGCGGCACCAAACGCCTGCTGGACAGTCGCGATCAGGACATTCATATCGAAAGGCTTCGCCAGACATGCGCTAACCGCCAGATCGCTCGCGCGGGCCTGAACCGTCAGATAGTCCTGCCCGCTGATGATAATCGTTGGAATATAGACGTTCTGCTGCTGTAGCCGCCGCACAAACGAGATGCCATCCTCAACCGGCAGATTATAGTCGACCATCATGCCGCAGTAGCTGGTGGTCGCCAGCATCTGCTCAGCCTGGGCACAGGTCAGCACACCATCAACCACATAGCCATACTCGTGCAACATTGCCTGGATCACCCGCTGGATCAAGGGTTCATCATCAATCACTAAAATCCGGGAGGCCATCGTATGCTCCTTGTTGTTTGCGGAACGGAGATTGTTATGCTGTATCTACTCTCGCACAGACTCCTTACGAATAACTTTACGCCAGCACAGTGGCTGCACACGAGGTTGGATAGTAGGGCGCACAAAAAAGCCCGCTGACCTCTGTGGGAGGTCAGCGGGTGCCAACTGCCGCGGCCATGGGTCGTCCTCTAGGCCGGGGTATACGAGGCTACCAGGCTCAGCAGCTGTTGGAGATTGAATGGTTTAGTAAAAAACGCGGTATACGAGCACTCGTCCTGAATAATCGCTTCCTGCGTTGCGCTACACACCACGATCGGAATCGCAGCGGTGGTCTCAGCGCTACGCAGCGAGAGACATAGGTCAATCCCATCGACTCCAGGCATCATAATATCGGCAATAATCAGCGTCGGCTTCTGCTCATCGATCAGCTTCAACGCCGCTGCCCCATCATCTGCCGTCAGCACAGTATAGCCCTGCTCCACCAGAACATCCGTCCAAAACTGGCGCATCTGGTCGTCATCATCCACAACTAAGATTGTGTGCATCGTCTCGATCCCTCATCACTCTTGAAGCTATGCACGACCAATCTTCTGACATGCCCGTACAGGCACGCACCACAGCATCAGCACACACAGCAATGTTGGTGCCAGAGAGCCACGATCGTTCGATCGGCGCTAGGCTGAGGCAACCGGCTGGGTCGGGTCGGTGTCAGCGGGAGGGGCAATGCCGGCATCACCAATAAATGGGGGCGGGATGGCCGGCTCGCTCAGTGCCTGATTGACCACAGTGAGTAGAGCTGGAACAGCAAACGGTTTTTCCAGGAAGGCGGTGTACATGGTTGCAAGCAGGCTATTTTCCGCAGGCGCGGCGCTGAGCATAATCAACGGTATTGCGACATAGCGCGACTCGCCGCGTAGCTGCGTGGCGAAGGCAATCCCATCCATCCGCGGCATCATAATATCGCAGAGAATCAAATCAACCAGGACTGTGCGCAGGGCAACAAATCCTTCCAGCCCATCCGCGACCGTCACCACGGCAAAACCTTCATCACAGAGAATATCATGAAGCAGCTGGCGCACCGTTGGCTCATCATCAATTACAAGAATTGTCGGCATTGACACCTCACTTCAACCCAGGTCGGGGGAGTAGATCGTCTCGGTGCCTTCCGCGTATACGCAAAAATCCCTGGATACACCAGTACTGACGGAAGATAGCTGTAATAGAAACAGGCAACCGATGGTTGTCCAGCATTATATCACGTTATGATCAGTTGATCGGCTATAGCGAGCTACGATCTGGATCAGTTTATCGATATCAAAAGGTTTGGACAGAAAGGCCGCGTAGTGGCACTGATGTTCAACCGCCGCCTCACTTCCAGCGCTCCAGACCACCAGCGGAATCGTGGCGGTCTGTGGGTCCGCGTGCACCGACTGGCAAAATGTCACGCCATTCATGCCGGGCAAGCGCACATCGGCGATGATCAGCGCCGGCTGAACATTCTTCAACATCTGCAAGCCGGCCTCGCCACTTGGGGCGGTAACCACGCTATAGCCCTCATCGGCAAAGATATCGGTTATCAACGCACGCATGGCTGGATCATCGTCTACAACAAGTAGGGTGGGCATGCCGATTATCCTTTTGTAGTCACTAGAGCAATCAAGCGTGGCACGGGAGCTTATCGCTGCTGGCGAAACCCTAAAACACACTCGCTTCCTGCAGATCATAGACGCTAGAGATCGCGTTACGCATTGCCCAGACCCGATCCAGCTTCACCGTCGCTATGTAGCTGGCGTCCGCTGCAATCACCGATTCGGCCACCACGCGAAAAAGCACCAGCAGGGCTGCATCTGGATCAGCCGCAGGCCCACCGAGCAGGGTGCGCGCACAGGAAATTAGGCGCTCTTCGCGCTCACGATCGATCAGCTCAGGGGAAGTTCGCTCGTCGACAGGCAGCACAACGGTTGCGGAACGATCATCCCATCTATCTGTAAACATACACAGTACTCCTCGTTGCTCCCCAGGCTCTCCAGCTCTCAGGCCCTCTTAGCAAACAACATTCCACCAACGCAGGGAGACGTTAAATAATATTAAGTATCGTTGCAGCCAGACCAATTCGTCAACAGGACCTTGATCATCACAATCGGCGCTGGATGGGCCGGGTGGACGCAAGTGGCGACGGGACTGTTGGGGGATAGACACGCTGGGGCAGGTCAAAGCCGGCCTAGGGCCTTTTCCCGCCGCCATCCATACATATTCTAAATATCTTGCGGGTATACTAGTGAGGCAATCCGGCTGTACCCGACTGGGCGAGAAATCTACCGCTGCTCTACGGAGGGAAGCTATGGGATCGACAATTCTGGTCGTCGATGACCACGCCAACACCCGCGCTTTGATCAAAGAATACCTGACCGCGCATGACTACACCGTCATCACCGCCAGCGATGGCCGCCAGGCCCTGGTGCTGGCCGACATCGACCGGCCCGACCTGATTTTGCTCGATGTGATGATGCCGAATCTCGATGGCCTGGAGTTCATTCGACGCTATCGCAAAGACCACCAGGTGCCGATTATTCTGCTGACGGCGAAGATCGAGGAGCGCGATAAAGTCATTGGGCTGGATCTCGGCGCCGATGATTATGTGACCAAGCCCTTTGGCATGCAGGAGCTGCTGGCCCGCGTGCGCGCCGTGCTCCGCCGGGTCGAGACCGCCCAGGCCGCCAGCGCCGACAAGGCCGTGGTCTTCCGCCTGGACGATCTGGAGATCAACACCACGACCAGAATTGTCACCGTCGGCCAGCGCACCGTTGATCTGACGCCGTCGGAGTTTGAGCTGCTGGCGACGCTGCTGGAAAGCCCGGGCCGGGTTTTTTCCCGCGATCAGCTCCTTGAGCGGCTCCAGGGCAACGCCTATGATGGGGTCGAGCGGACGGTCGATGTGCATATCAGCAATGTGCGCAAAAAAATCGATTCCGATCCAGGCAAGCCCCGCTATATTGAGACAGTTTTCGGGGTCGGCTATCGCTGCCGGCCCCACTAAGGCGCGACGTCTGCGAGGAAGCTATGCGTTCGTTACGGGTTAAACTGATTGGCGCCTTTCTCCTGACCAGCGTGCTGGGCATCGGCCTATCAGCGCTTTTCATCCGCCAGTTTGTGGTGCGGGAGTTCGACGATTATGTCATCGCCCAGCGGCGCAGCGATGTTGTCACCACCGCCCAGAGCTACTACGGCAGCTATGGCGGCTGGGACGGCCTGGAGGGCTGGATGAGGAGCAGATCATCTCCGCCAGGCAACCAGCCCGGCGGCCCTGGCTTCAACCAGCATCGCCCGCAGAATGACATGTTTGCCGTCGTTGATCTGGCCGGCCAGGTGGTGGTGGAATCCGGCCCATATCGCACCGGCGACACTGTTTCAGCCGGCGCACGGGCCGCGGGCGAGCCGGTTGTCGTCAACAGCCAGACGGTTGGCTATGTCCTGACGCCCCAGCGGGCCGGATTTCGCAACCCCGCCGAGGACCAGTATCTCGCCCGCACCGATCTGGCGCTGGGCATGGCGACGGTGATTGTGATCGGCATCGCCCTGGCCCTGGGCACCGTGCTGACCCGGCTGATGATTCGCCCGCTACAGGAGCTGACTCTGGCCACCCAGCAGATCGCCGGCGGCAATCTTCAGCACCAGGTGCGTGTGCACTCACGCGACGAGATCGGCATTCTGGCCACGCACTTCAATCGTATGAGCGCCGATCTGGCGCGGGCCAACCAGCTGCGCCAGCAGATGACCGCCGATATCGCCCACGATCTGCGCACGCCGCTGACAGTGATCTCGGGCTATCTCGAGTCGCTGCGCGATGAGGTGCTGAAGCCAACTCCGGCGCGCTTTGCCACTCTGTACGACGAAACCCAGATCCTGCTGCAGCTGGTTGATGATCTGCATACATTGTCGCTGGCCGATGCTGGCGAGCTATCCCTCAATCGCCGCCCGGTTATCCTCAGCGATCTGCTGGGCCATGTCGCGGCGACCTACCAGCACGCCGCCGAGCAGCAGGGTGTGACGCTGAGCGTCCAGGCCGAGGCCGGCCCCCGCGAAGTGTTGCTCGATGCCCAGCAGATCACCCGCGTGCTGCGCAATCTGATCAGCAATGCGCTACGCTACACGTCTGAGCGCGGCCAGATTACGCTGATCGGGCGGACGACCGCCGACGCCAGCCAGCTGGTGGTCGCCGATACTGGCAGCGGGATCGAGCCAGAGCATCTGGCCAATATCTTCGAGCGCTTCTACCGTGTGGATACCTCGCGCCATCAGGCGACCGGCGGCTCCGGGCTGGGGCTGGCGATCGTCAAGTCGATTGTCGAGCTGCACGGCGGCGGCATCACCGTGGCAAGCAGGCCCGGCCAGGGCACCACATTCACCATCACCCTGCCGCATCAGGCCGCCGCATAGGCCGCAACCGCTCAATCCTCTAAACGCCAAACGCCGAAAGCGGACTGCTTTCGGCGTTTGATATGGCGGGTGGGGAGAGATTCGAACTCTCGAGAGCTTTGACACCCTACGGCATTTCCAGTGCCGCGCACTAGACCAACTATGCGACCCACCCAGGCGTCGGCGCATTATACCAAACAACTGAAGAGAGATCAAAACATCTCCCCAGTGCTGATCTACCGGCGGCCTAAGGCTTGCTGGACAACAGCTTGAATTTCGCAGAGTGTAAAGGGTTTCGGCAGATAGTAGTCGGGGGTATAGATCAGCCCAAGCGCGTCCATCTCGTCTTCAGCATAGCCGCTCATCAGGACAATTGGGATCTGCGCTGTGTTGGTGGTTGTCTTAAGCTTGGCACAGATATCGAGACCATTTTCGCCGTCCAGCTCAACATCAAGCAGCACAACTTCTATATGCTCGCGTGAACAGACGCGCAGCGCCGAGGCAGCCGAATCGGCCTGACAGACCTGCACATTCACTTGAGCTAGAGCGGCAGTGACCAGCGAGCGAATAAGCGCTGAATCGTCCACTACGAGAATCATAGGCAGTTTCTCCGTGTGTCGATACTGGTCTGAGTAGTATACCTCAGGTCAGCCCAGAACGGAATTCGTTCTAGCCGCTGCGCGTGCTTTACAACTTTATAGTTTCAGCACGCAACGCACCCTAAGCAGATGGCGGGACTGAAACATTTCAAGGTCGCTGAGCGTACTATTGACACGGTAAAATTTGCTTAGCAGATTTTTACTTTTACTGTTCATGGAAAGGTGGCACATTCGATGCAATGCCCTACCTGTCAACGTGATAACGATCCAGAAGCAATTTTTTGCGTCTATTGCGGCGTCCGAATCGAGTCCGCGCCGATTCCCAGCGGCGGCCGGCCGATCACCGGCGCGACCGTCGATCTTCGCCGGGCGCCAGCACCGGCACCAACACCACAGCCTGCCCGCCCTGTGCAGTCAGCCCAGCAGCGGCCAGCCGTTGTGCCGCCGCCATCCAGGCCAACCCTGACCTGGGCGCACCAGCACGGCGGCCACAAGCAGCAGCGGCATGTCCAGCACCATCGCCATGCGCAGCAGGGCAGCTGGTGGGGCTGGCTCCTGCTTGGGCTGGGCGCGCTGTTTTTGCTGAAAGACCTGTGGTGGCTGCTGTTTATCCCGGTGATTTTCGGCTTTACCGCCCTGGGTAGCTACAACCAGCACTCCAGCCGTGGTCAGCAGCGGCAGGGCAAGCAGGCGCTGGTCTGGATCCTCGGCCTCGGCACGCTGATCGCCACTGGCTGGTGGGTTCCGGGGATCTTTGTGGTCTGGCTGATCGCGTCGAAGGTGCATTAGATCGGGCGATACCCAAAAAACCGCCACGGCCTGAGCGTTTATGCTCAGGCCGTGGCGGTTTTAGCGTGCTTAATTCTGCTGCGCCTACTTGTGAACCCACGAATAGGTGTAGCTCTCATCCTCAATGCCCAGCGCCGCCTTGGTCATATACAGCGGGCGGAAGGTGTCGACCATCACGGCCAGCTCCTCGGTGGCGGGCTTGCCAATCGAGGCCTCGGCGGT
>JACCRK010000304.1 GCA_013813565.1 Herpetosiphonaceae bacterium | reverse complement strand
GCGCTTAAGGGCAGATCGCTACTCGTTGTAGCGCCGCAGCCGCAGCCAGACCCCGCCAAGCACCAGCGCCCAGAACCCGCTCACGCCGGTCGGCAGCCAGGCGCGGGCCACTTCAAGGTCGAGGCTGGAGATCAGCCGGCTCGCGCCAGCCAACATCAGCAGCACCCCGAGATTGAGCACTCCTAGCACCGCCGTGTACAGGCCTGCCACGATCCAGCGGCTGCGCGGTGTGCGGCCAACCCGCCAGGCGACCGCCAGGTTCAGCAGCAGGGCCAGGGCCAGGCTCAGCCAGCCAAGTTGTGTCAGCGAAAGCATACCGTATTCTAACAAAAAACGCCGGCTCGGACACAGAGGCGTCCGGCCGGCGCTCAGGCTGGACTAGCGATGGAGGGCGATTTCAACCTGCGACTGCCCGGCAAATGCCGAGCGCAGCGGGGCGGAGTTCAGGGTGCTGGTCAGGGCAATTAGCACCAGCAGCGTGGCCACAACCACGAGCGCCACACGACGATTGAAGCTGTTTTCAAGATTGAGTGTACCCATTGCTCACCTCACAAACTATCTAGCGATCTGTTTGTATTATCGGCGAGCGGTGTGTCAGGCAGTGACACTTAAAAAGCAGGTTTTAGGGCATATTAAAAGCAAAAAACGGGCCTGTGAAATTTTGTTCCACAGGCCCGTTTTGCGTGGCGCGGCTGGAGGGACTCGAACCCCCGGCCCTTGGTTCCGAAGACCAATGCTCTATCCACTGAGCTACAGCCGCATAGCGCATAGAATACCCGAAACTGCCCAGGGACGCAAATCAGCCGGCGGCGGTTCTGCTGGGACGACTGGTTCAGAGACCCGCCGTCCCAGCGAAAGCTTAGGGTGTCACCACCACGCTGCCCTGCATCGAGGGGTGGCGCTGGCAGTAGTAGCTGTACGTTCCAGCCTGAGCAAAGGTGAAGCTGTAGGTGCTGTTGAGGTTGAGGATACCTGAGTTCAGCGGAACGCCGGGCGTGTCGTGGGTGCCGCTGTTGACGGTGTGGCCAATATCGTCCTGGTTGCGCCAGGTCACGCTGGTGCCAACTTTGACCTGCAGCGGGCTGGGGTTGAAGGCAAAAACCTTAATCGCCACCGTTGCGCCTGCCGCCGGGGATGCGCCGGAGATCTCTTTGCCCAGCAGGCCCAGCAGCACCTTAAACTCGTTGGGGTTGTTCGGGTGCCACTCGAAGCGCGCCCGCTCGAACCACTGGGTCAGCACGGTGTCGCCGCTACTGTTGGTGTACATTGTCGGCGCAGTCAGCGGATAGCCGAACAGGGCCACGCTTTCCTCGGGGCTGGTGCCGCGCCGGCCATCGAACTCCAGGCCGTGGCTTTCCCAGTAGGCCTTGAAGCCCAGTCCAGCGCCCTGGTTGCAAACATTGTGTCCGGTCACCGGGAACCAGCGGCAGCCAGCCTTCTCACCCGGCTCGGGGTCGCGCAGACCGGCGGGCAGGTCGGCGGGCAGCACCTCGGCGCCCAGACGGCCGAGCAGCACATCGTAGGGGGCCGCGTTTTCGGTGTGCAGCTCAAAGCGATTGCGCTCGAACCACTGGGTCGGGTAGCTCTGGCCGGTGTCGCGGTTGACCTCGTCGCGCGGGGCGGTGATCGGGTAGCCAAACACCGGCACGCCGCCATTCTGCTCCCAGTACTCGCGAAAGCGCCCGCTGATGCAGAAGCCGGTCTGCTCGAAGCAGCGCTCTTCGGCCGCCGCCGCTGGTGTGGGAGCGCTGGACATGCCACCGAGGACGATCAGCGCCAGCAGCAATCCTGCCGCGAGGGGATGGACAATCCGTAATCGACTCATAGCAACCTCCTTAAACTATTGCGTAACCTTGACCATGCCGACCATCGAGTTGTGCTTGCGGCAGAAGTACATGACCTCGCCGGCGCTGGTGAAGGTGTGGCTGAAGGTCTCGCCCTTGAGGAAGAAGTCCGAGTCGAAGGCCTTGTCACCCTCCGGTGGCGCGCCGCTGGTCACGCTGTGGTCGATATCGTCGTTGTTGGTCCATGTGACCGTCGTGCCGACCTTGACCTCAAGGGTCGCCGGGCTGAACTGAAAGGTCTGGATGCCCACCTCGGCGGTGGCGCCGCTGGCGGCTGGAGCCATCGTGGCCATCGCCATCGGCATATCGGTGGCCATCGCCATTGGCATCTCAGTGGGCATATCCATCGGCATATCGGTAGCCATCGCCATTGTGGGCGCGACGGTGGCGGCGGCCTGGCTCTGGGCGGTTGGCTCGGCGCTGCCGCAGGCGGCCAGGCCGATCATCAGTCCGGCGGCGATCAGAATGTGGCGCAGTGGCCAGGTTGATCTGAGTTTCATAAAAATCTCCTGTCTTGCTGAAAACCAAAGGGCGCTCGTGGGCTTGTAATCCACGAACGCCCCTTGCTCAATTAGGACCGCTATCGAGCTTGATTAGATGGTGCGGCGGTTGCGGCGCAGCAGCAGGCTGCCAGCAATCGCGACTGCGGCGACGGCGACCAGAATGCCGGCGAAGGGCAGGCTACCACCCTCGCTGGTGTTGGGCATTGTGGCTGGCGTGCCAGCGGCTGGGGCGGCTGGGGTGCCAGCGTCTGGGGCGGCGGCCGGGGCAGCGCCGAACTTGTCGGGGAACTGCGCCACAATCGTGGCAGCCAGCGGATCGGCGACCATCGACATGTGGCCGTAGGCGGCGCGCAGGGCGGTGTAGGCTTTGGTCTGGTCGCCGGTGGCCTGGGCGTCAACCACATCTTTGAGCGTCAGCACGTGGGTCTTGACCAGATCGGCCACGGCATCTTTGGGCAGGTTCGGGCTGGCCGAGTTCAGGAAGGCACCGAAGTCCTGGGTGTACTGGACGAGGTCGGCGACGGCTTTGTCCTGCTTGGCCATATCTTTAGCGGCCACGCCCTGGGTGTAGTCAACGAAGAAGCCGATGTGCTTGCGCCACAGGGGCAGGAACGCATCCTCAGCGCCCTTGCCGTAGACCGAGCCGATGGCCTTCGATAGATCGACCGAGTTGGCGTCGAGGGCCCCGGCGGCGGCGGTGAACTCAGCGTCGCGGCCACCGAGGGCGGCGTTGGTGGCGCTGGCGGCCAGCTGGACGTGTTCGGCCAGCAGCGAGTCGAGGGCGACGCGCAGGTCCGAGGCGTTGGTGATGGCGGCGCGGGCGGGCAACGCGGTTGCAAATGTGGCAATCAGCGTCAGGACCGATAGGATGGCGAGCAGTTTGTGCTTCATTGGAAGCCTCCTTTAGACATAGACAATCTACAAGATAGCGAGTTGGCCGGCTCACAATTTCACCTTCCCAGGCATGGTATGATGAGCAACAGAGTAGCCCTATTGTTCAGCTTCATCAGACCCGGCTAGCGTGGCGAACCGTTGTGTTGCCTACTATTCGCCAGGATCAACTCAAGTGGATGCATCGGCTGTATGTGGGTTTTTGCCATAGGTTTTGCCTAGATTTATTGTGCAATCAATGTGCAGTTGCACAATTCTTGCTTAGCTAGTCCATTGCATCCATAAACCTGTTGATTGACGTAAGTTTGAAGCAAGAAAGGCCGCCAGTGGCTAACCTATCAGCAAACAATCCATCCCGACTGGCATATGACCACGGCACCGAGAGAACCCAGACCCCTGATGAGCAGGATCTTGCCCTGGTGGCCATGCTGGTAGCTGGTGATGAGCAAGCCTTAGAAGTGCTGTATCAGCGCTATGCCCGTCCGGTGTACTCACTGGCCCTGCGAATTGTCGGCAATGAAGCTGATGCCGAGGAAGTCATGCAGGATGTTCTGGAGCGGGCCTGGCGCCGGGCGGAGACGTTCGACCCACAGCGGGGTCGGTTTGGCTCGTGGCTGCTGGGGATGGCCCACCACGTCGCCATCGATGCGATTCGCAAACAAAAGCGCCGCCCCCAGGGCATCGACACCGAGACCGCCGAGCAGGTGATGACGCTGACCGCCGACCCGACGGTTGATGTTGCCGCCACCGTCATTCAAAACGAAGAGGCGCAGCGGATTCGGGCGGCCCTGCAATCACTGCCGGACACGCAGCAGCAGGCGATCGAGCTGGCGTTCTTCAAAGGTCTGAGCCATCTCGAAATTGCCGCCGCCACCGGCGATCCGCTGGGAACGGTCAAGACGAGGATCCGGCGCGGTATGGAGCGACTTAAATCACTTTTATCGAATGAATCATCAGGTGAATAATATGGCTGACACATCCCTCAATCCACTTGAAGAGCTGATAGATTTGTACGCCCTGGGGGCGCTTGAGCCAGATGAGATGGCGCTGGTCGAGGAGCATCTGGCCCAGTCGCCACGGGCACGGGCCATGCTAGAGCAGAGCAAGCAGGTGGTTTCTGCGCTGGCCTGGTCGCCGGAGCAGCACGATCCGCCCGCCGGGGCCTACGAGCGCTTTCGACAGCGCGTTGCTCCGGCGTCCGCCCAGCCGCAGGCGGCCCCACGCCTGGCCATGGCCCCGGCAGCAGTACCGGCCCCAACCTTCGGGCAGCGGCTGCGCCAGCTGTTTGCGCCGCAGCAGCGCTGGGGCACGGCCTTTGCAGCCCTGCTGCTGGTGATTGCGCTGGGAGTCGGCGGCTGGAACCTCAGCCTGCAGCGCCAGGTAAGCGATCTCACCGCCAGCGCCAGCGAGTATCGCGCACTGACCGCGCTGCTGAGCGAGCCGGCCACCCGCCTGGTGGCCCTGACCGGCGCCGACGGTCCCGCCCAGACGGCCCGCACCCAGCTGCTGATCAATCCCGAGCGCCACGAGGCCTACCTGGTGACGGCCGGGCTGCCAGCGCTGCCGGCCAACCAAAGCTATCAGCTGTGGATGATCGCCGATGGCCAGCCGCTGAGCATGGGCGTGTTCGCCCTCGATGCCCAGGGCAACGCCACGGTGCAGATGGCCAACCTGCCACCAGCCGGCAGCCAGAATCTGTTTGGGATTACGATCGAGCCAGCCGGCGGCAGCGATCAGCCAACCTCGGCGCCGATCCTGCTCGGCGAGCTGTAGGGGCGGGGGATGGATTAGGGTTTAGGGTTTAGGGACTAGCTGACTTGAATGGTCAGAAATAGCTGCTAAAACACCACACGCCGGGAGCAGATCTGTTGCTCCCGGCGTGTGGTGTCTCAGGCTAGGCGGCGGCTGAGACAGGCTTCAGGATCGCAAACTGGGTCTCTTCATCTTCACGCGGCAGAGTGGAGAGGCTGACCGCCATCTTCTCGTGGACCTGATAGTCCTTCATGCCCATCTGGTGGACGAAGGTCTCCAGCGGCTCCAGGTCCGATCCCTCCAGTCCCTGCTGGGGATTGTCGTTGTACAGCGGGATCACCAGCTTCGGCTGGATCTCGCTGATCACTTCCGTGAGCACGTCGGGCTTCATCACCCAGCTGCCGTTGCCGACCGGCGCGAACAGCACATCGACCTCGCCGATCTCGTCGATCTGGGTTGCGGTGAGGGTGTGGCCCAGGTCGCCGAGGTGGCAAAAGGCGATGTCGTCAAGATGGACCACATAGACGGTGTTGTGGCCCTGTTTCTTGCCATCCGCGCCGACGTGGGCGGTGTCGGTGCCGCGAATCAGAATGTTGTTAACCTCGTACTCGCCGGGGCCGTCGGCCACAAAGAGCTTCTCTTTCATCGGCTTGACCGCGGCCACGTTGTTGTGGTCGCTGGCGTCGTGGCTGACCGTCACAATATGCGCGGTCGGTTTGCCGATATCCAGCCCGACCGAGCGGTCAAATGGGTCCAGCAGCACAATGCCTTCGCGTCCACGCAGCCGGATGCAGGCGTGGCCCAGGTACGTTATCTCTGCCATATGTTCCTTCCGTTTAGCACAAATTTGCGTGCTTTATTATACCACTGACAGGGCTTTGAGGCCGCAGCTACTCGCGCTGGAGATCGCGCACAGTATCGTCGTACAGCCGCTGATGCCGCTCCTGGGCCTCCGACCAGCTGACGGGGAACGGCGGCGGGCTGTGCAGCACCTCGCTGATCGCCGTCCGCATCTGGTGGGCGCATGTCGCCGGGGAAACCCGGCCGACGCCGGTGCCCAGCCCCGGAAAGGCCACGGCCCTGATCTGGCTGGCGATCGGCTGTCCCACGTGCGGCCCGGCGCTGAAGTAGCCGTGCTTGATCAGCAGCAGCGCCGCGCGGCAGGCCAGATAGGGATTCACGCTGTCGCGCAGGATCATCGGGACCCGCATGGTGGGCGCCGCGATCAGAAAGGGGATGCGCTGGTGGTCGGTCGGCACAATCGCCGCCGCGCCGACCACCAGCTCGCCGTGGTGCGCCGCCTGAATCTGGGCCTGGAGCCGCTGCTGCACCTGCCAGCCAAAAAAACGGCTGTACAGCATGTCGATCCCGCCATCCATAAAGCCAAAGCTGTTGGCCGGGCTGACCACCGCATCGCAGGCGCAGTCGAAGATCGAGCCGTGGTGGACCGAGACATCGGCCAGGTCGCCGCAAAACGTCCGCCAGGCCGCCGCCATCGGGGCCTGGATATCGGCCAGGATTATCTGCATGCTGTTCTCCAGTGTGTCGCTACGATCAAATGTGCCCGCCAGGGCGAGCTGCGTGGTTCAATAGTGCATAATCCAACCAAGCATAGCACAGTGTTAGCTAAGGTTGCGTAAAAATCGCACAAATAATCCAAGCACAACAATCACGCCTACGCAGAGCAAAGCGACTCCCACCACGTAGATGACTCCTCCGACAATAAAGAGATTTTGCCGTCTTTGTTCGCGTTGTTGCGCTTGCTGGTAGTCGGCCAGATCGGCGGCATAGTTTGGATTTTCGACAAAGGCAATTTCAATTGGCACAGCAACAGTCTCGGCAGTAAGATCCAGAACCAGGAGCGTGTTTATAGTCTGAGGCACTAGCCGCCCAGCCGGGACGCCGCCATCGCTGTTACAGTATGAGCCAATCGATGGGGTTTTCTCAAGATAGTGATGAGCATTCTCAAGCTCGATCGTAAACATGCTTTTTGGGAAAATCCGCCGTTTTGCAAGTCCGGCTGTGGTGGTAAATGGTAAAACGTCGATTGGATCAGCTGCCATATTGCGCACCTCAAGCTGTCCAGCTTTTTCCTGAACCGCAAAGTCTGGGTGATTGGTCGGCTGCGGCAGGCGCAAAACCGGGATATATGCGCTTGGCTCGGTAAATGAACAGCCGGAAGCCTGCGCCGCCGGGGCAAGCCAAAAGCTGCCATTGGCAAGCAACAGCATCCCGCCCAGCGCCAGAGCGCCAATCAGCCGAACCAGCGGGCGCGTTTTCATCCTCGTACCTCCTTCATCCATGCCCGCCACCCAGCGTGGAAGGCCTCTACCCCAAGTGTACCCGCGCCCAGTGGATGAGTTCTGCCCACCTGGCGCCACTTTTTAGCCCGATGTGGATGAGTTCTGCGCGCCTGCGGCTAAAATTAAAATGCCGCCGACACGTCGTTGTGTCGGCGGCGTTGA
>JACCRK010000302.1 GCA_013813565.1 Herpetosiphonaceae bacterium | reverse complement strand
TGCGGGTCTGCGTTTCATCATTGCGCTGATCACGGATTAAGCAAATCATGGTATCTTATAGCGGCCAGGTGATTATAGCCTGTAGTATATAGAACTGACCGCAACGACGCGGAGATAGCTAATCTCTCCGCGTCGTCGGTTGTTTAGGCTCCACCAAGGAGAATTTCGGTGAAGAACAAGCCTCAATCGCGTGCGGGCGACGATACGCTCAATGGTGTCAGCCGGGTGTTGATGTTTGTTTATGGAGTCCTGGCGATTTCCGCCGGTGTGCGCGCCATCTATCAGGTCAGCACCAAGTGGTCGCAGGCGCCGCTGGCCTACACGCTTTCAACGGCGGCGGCGCTGATCTATGGGGTCGCCTGTGTGGGTTTCGGGCGGCGTTCGCCAGCGGCCTGGCGGGTGACTGTGGGTGTCTGCACCTTCGAGCTGCTCGGTGTGCTGCTGGTCGGCCTGCTGACCCTGATCGAGCCAGCCTGGTTTCCCGCCGCCACTGTGTGGAGTCAGTTTGGCATCGGCTATGCCTTTGCCCCGCTGCTGTTGCCAATCGCCGGGCTGTGGTGGCTCACCCGCCCACCCACCCGCGCAGCGTATGGACTCGGCGCGAATGTTTAGGCCTGTGGTTCAAGGTGTCTATCGATTAAAGGCGCTGTAATTATTGACATAACGATAAAACAGCTTGTTCGACGGCCGGCCACTCGGCCGAGGAAGGATCGATCACCTCGAAGTGATGGGCGCCTTCCAGCGCGATCAGGGCGGCGTTGTCGCCGGCGGCCAGGGCGGCCTGAACATACTCCGCGCTCATCCGAAAGGGAACCGGGCCGTCGTTGGTTCCGTGGATTAGAATCTGGGGCAGGCCAAGGGGGAGCAGGGCCGCCGGCGAGGCGCTCCGATAGCGCTCGGGATACTCATCCGGGGTGCCGCCGATCAGCTCGACGACCACCTGCTGGCCCAGGCGTAGCGCGTAGGCATGCAGCAGATCAACGACGCCAGCCAGGCTAACCACACCCCGCAGCTGTAGAGGATTGGAGGTGAAGAGGAGATCAGACGTTGAAATTCGTGGGCGGGCCGCTAGCCATGTCGCTAAATGTCCGCCGGCCGAATGGCCTAGCGCCACAACGCGGGAGAGATCAAGATTGTACTGCGGGGCCAGTGTCCGCACATAATCAGCCGCCTGGGCAACATCGTGAAAGGTGCCTGGCCATCCACCTCCGGCATCGCCAATGCGCCGATACTCAATGTTCCAGGTTGCCAGGCCACCCGTTGTCAGCGCCGCACAGACATGCCCGATATGCTCCAGATCGTAGCGGGCGCGCCAGAAGCCACCGTGGACTACGACGACCACCGGGTGTGGGCCCACGCCGGCCGGGAGCCGCAGATCGCCAAAGTTGAGTGGGTCCGGGCCATAGCCAATCCGTCGATCAGCCACCGGCGCAGGCAGATTAAGAATCGAGTCGCTCATTTCAGAAACTCCTTACTCATTGATCGAATCCTAGACACCTATTTTCTACGCTCAGGGTAAGGTAGCGCACCGCCAAACAACTGGCAAATCGCCGGCTTAATCTCTATTAATAGTCATTAATGGTTAAAAGGACTAAAGAACTATAGTGCTCCACACCTCGTATGTGTAGGATACGCCTTGACGGTCTAACGAACCATACTGGCTGTGCCAGGGATGCACAGCACCTAGTATGAACGCTGCCTCGCAGCAGAAAGCGACTGCAATCACATATGCTAAAGCGTATATATCCTCTTGTTATGGTGACCCTGTTCGTCATTTCCATGCTTAGTCCGAATATATCGCACTCTGAAACTGAAGCGCCTGAAGCGCCTGAAGCGTTGTCGTTTCAACCTGGTTTTCCCCGTAAGGACCCATATGGCTCTTTTTTTTCCTCGCCAACGGTGGTTGATTTATACGGTAACGGTAGTATGAAAATCTTGTCTGCCGATAGCACCGGCTGTGTCTGGGCATTTGAATCCAATGGCGCATTGGTGCCGGGCTTTCCCTGGAAAACCGGCGGCGTCTGCGACAACGCCCCGCGGATCAATAGCCCGCTGGCGGTTGGCGATAT
Organism: Herpetosiphonaceae bacterium; assembly: GCA_013813565.1. Lineage (GTDB taxonomy): Bacteria > Chloroflexota > Chloroflexia > Chloroflexales > Herpetosiphonaceae > JACCRK01. The sequence continues at coordinate 7,311 of JACCRK010000302.1, read as the reverse complement.
CGATGGCGACGGCAAGCTTGAGATTGTCGCCGGCACCCGTGGCAGCGGCATCAACGCCGGCCAGCGCGGCAAAGTCTATGTCTGGCGGCGCGGCGGCACGCTGGTGGCCGGCTGGCCTAAAGAGATGGACTGGGCCTATATCACCAATGGCAACTTCCCCGAGGTATATAGCGTCGGCATTGCTAACATTGTTGGCGACTCCAAGCTGGAGGTGGTGGCCCTGACCAGCAACGAGGCCGGATCCAACACCAACTACGCCCCGAATGTCTACGCCTGGAACACGAGTGGCACGATTGTCCCCGGCTTTCCAACCTCATCGCCCAAAGGCTCCGGGATCTGGGGCCATGTCGGGCTGGGCGACATCAACAAAGATGGCTACGCCGATATCATCACCGGGCGTGATGAGATCTATTACTATGCCTACAACGGGCAGGGCAACATCTACCCTGGCTGGCCACTCCACACCTACATCGATACCACCAAAAACACCTGGAATGTGGATAAATATCTGGAGTTCACCCGCTCCGGCCCGGCCATCGCCGACCTGAATGGCGACGGCACGGTGGAGATCATCACCGCCGGAAAGGTGCGCGACCCGCTGCTCGGCGCCTCCCATCCGCAGTCCAACAGCGGCCTGATTGTCTCCACCCCGGCGGGCGTCCGTCGACCGGGCTGGGAGACGGCCAAGCTTGGCGGCCCACCCCTGGCGACAACCTTCACCCCCAACCATCCGTCGGCAATCGCCGATCTGAATCGCGATGGTAAGCTGGATATCGTGGTTACGTATGACGATGGCACGATTCGCGCCTATGGCGAAAATGGAACCGCGTTCTGGACCTACAACTACGCCCAGGGGCGTAAGCTGCTGGCCAGCGAGGTGGCGATTGGCGATGTGACCGGCGATGGGCAGGTTGACATTATCTTTGGCACCTACAGCATCGACTCGAGCGCCCATCCCTACGTCGGCCTGTTTGGCCTGAATGCCAGCGGCCAGCCCCTGTCCGGGTTTCCGCTGAGCCTGCCCGATGAAACAACCACTGCCTCACGGGGAATTATGGCCGGGCCAACAATTGCCGATATTGATGGTGACTGCAAAGTTGAGATTATGGCCCACAGCCGTGGCGGCGTGATGTATGCCTGGGATACAAACGGCTTGAATATTCGCACCCGTCTGCCCTGGCCAACCAGCCGCTACAATACCGCCCGCACCGGCACGCCCGACCCGCCGGTTAAAAATCCGACCCTGCCGACCTTTACGGTCAAATCGCAGATTTTCATGCCGGTCGTGCGCCTCGGCTGTCAGTAGCGTCAGGTCGCGCTAGCGTGTTGGAGTCCGGCAGCGGATACACGTCGTTGTATCCGCTGCTGGCATTGTAACGGCTGGAGTGTTTTGGCGGCTTGTCCTCGCACCTGTGCTATACTTACACCTGGTTGCGTCAACGAGGACAACACCGCCCAATCTCGGCGTTCGCTGTTGCCTCGGTGTTGACCGTGGCTTTTTTTGTGCCTACAAAACAGGAGATCATCAATGAAGCAAGAACGAGATCAGGCGCAGTTAATAGAGATGTTTCGGCTGATGGCGCTGGCCCGTGCGCTTGATGAGCGCATGTGGCAGCTCAACCGCCAGGGCAAAGCGCCGTTCGTTATCTCGTGTCAGGGGCATGAGGCGGCTCAGGTTGGCGCGGCGATGGCGCTGCGACCGAAACAGGACTGGATTGTCCCCTACTACCGCGATCTGGCGATGATGCTGGCGATTGGTGTCACCCCGCGCGAGGTCATGCTGGGCCTGCTGGCCAAGGCCGACGATCCGAGCAGCGGCGGTCGCCAGATGCCGGCCCACTACAGCCATCGGGCGCTGAATATTGTCTCGCACTCGTCGCCAACCGGCACCCAGGTTCCCCACGCGGTCGGCATTGCGCTGGCGGCCCAGATGCGCGGCGATGACGTGGTCACCTGGACCTCGTTCGGCGAGGGCACGTCGTCACAGGGCGATGTCCACGAGGCGATGAATCTGGCCGGGGTGATGAAGCTGCCGGTGATTTTTTTCTGCGAAAACAATGGCTATGCCATCTCCGTGCCGCAGCGCAAGCAGATGGGCGTGGAGAATGTCTCCGATCGCGCCCAGGGCTATGGTTTCCCCGGTGTCACCGTCGATGGCACCAACGTGCTTGAGGTGTACGAAGCGATGACCGCCGCCGTCGATCGCGCTCGCCAGGGCCATGGCCCGACCTTGATCGAGGCTAAATGTGTGCGGCTCACCGCTCACTCCTCCGACGACAACGACCGCACCTATCGCTCGGCCGATGATCTTAAGGCCATGAAAACCCGCGACCCGGTTCACTCCTACGAGGCCTACCTGCGCAGCGAAGAGATCCTTGACGATGCCAAGATCGCCGGCATTCGCGATGAGATTAAGGCCCAGGTCAACGACGCGACGACCTTCGCTGAAAAGGCCCCGCTGCCCGACCCGCTGACCGTGTCCAGGTATGTCTACGCCGAATAAGCCGATCATCGATGCAAATCAGCCTGATCACGCTCCGTGATCGATACTTGATAGACGAGGAAACTGTGGCAGAACTAAATCTTCTTGAAGCGATTAATCGGGCGTTGGACGAGTCGATGGCGGCCGATGATCGGGTCTTCATTATTGGCGAAGATGTCGGCCAGCGGGGCGGTGTGTTCCGCGTGACCGATGGACTCCATGCCAAGTATGGCGAAAAGCGCGTGATCGATGCGCCGCTGGCTGAGTCGATTATTATCGGCTCGTCGATTGGCGCAGCCATGTATGGCATGCGTCCGGTGGCCGAAATCCAGTTCGCCGATTTTATCTTCCCCGCCTTTAATCAGATCATCAGCGAGGCCGCGCGGATGCGCTATCGCTCCAACAATGCCTGGGAGGTGCCGATGGTGATTCGCACGCCCTATGGCGGTGGAATCCACGGTGCCCTGTATCACTCGCAGAGCATCGAGGCCTTTTTTACCCATATCCCCGGCCTCAAGGTTGTAGCGCCCTCGACGCCTTATGACGCGAAAGCGCTGTTGCTGGCCTCGATCGCCGACCCCGACCCGGTGCTGTTTCTGGAGCACAAAAAGTGCTATCGCTTGATCAAGGGCTTTGTCCCCGATGAGCCCTACACGGTGCCGATTGGCGTCGCCGATGTTGCCCGCACGGGCAGCGATGTGTCGGTGATCACCTATGGCCTGATGCGTCACTACGCCGTCGAGGCGGCCGAGATGCTGGCCAAGGAAGATATCAGCGTCGAGGTGATCGACCTGCGCACGCTGCGCCCGCTCGATCGTGAGACGGTGCTCGCGTCGGTCAAGAAAACCAACAAGGTGCTGGTGCTCTACGAGGATAATCTGTTCGGCGGCTATGGCGCTGAGGTTGCGGCGATCATCGCCCAGGATGCTTTCGAGTATCTTGATGGCCCGGTGCAGCGCCTGGCAGGCCTGGATATTCCCGCCATGCCCTACAGCGCTCCGCTGGAGAACGAGTTCTTGCCCACGCCCGAGAAAATCGCCGACACCCTGCGCGATCTCGTCCAGTATTAGGTTGGGCGGCGGAGCGCAGAGAATCTTCGTCTGCGCCCCGCCCCTCCCGCAGCATGTTAAGGATACAGTATGCCGTTAGAATTTAAGATGCCCAAGCTGGGCGAAAGTGTCACCGAGGGCACCGTTGGGCGCTGGCTCAAGCAGCCAGGCGAGATGCTGGAGCTGTACGAGCCGATGCTGGAGGTGACCACCGATAAGGTTGATACCGAAATCCCCTCGCCCGTCAACGGCCAGCTGCTTGAGATTCGGGTCGCCGAAGGTGATACGGTCGCGGTCGGCACGGTCATTGCGGTGCTCAGCGATGGCGATGAGGCCGCTGCGAGTACAGCTCCCCAGGCCGCCGCGCAGCCAGCGCCGGTCGCCCAGGCCGCCGCCCAGACGAATGGGTCCGGCTTTGTCTCGCCGGTGGTCTCGCGCCTGGCCAGCGAGCACAACCTCGACCTGCGCCAGATCGTCGGCTCCGGGCGCGATGGGCGGATCACCAAGCAGGATGTGCTGCGGGTGGTCGCCAGCGAGGGGATGTCGCCCAAGCCTGCCCCGATGCCCATGCCGTCGCCGCCGCCGCCCGCCCCGGCCCCGATGCCGACCGTCGGACCGTCCGGCACGCCTGCCCCGATGCCGGTTGTGCGCGGATCAGGCCAGCCAGTGGCCGAGCAGACGCTGCCAGCCTTCCTCAAGCCGGTCGCCGCTGCGGTCGCGGCCGCCCCAGCCCCAGCCGTCGCGCCGCTGGCCGCTGGCGACGAGGTGGTGCCGCTGAACGCGATGCGCCGCTCGATCGCCGAACATATGGTGCGCTCCAAGCGGACTGCTCCCCACGTCACCACGGTGATGGAGGCCGACCTGAGCGCCATGCTGGCCCATCGCCAGCAGCATAAGGCCGACTTTGAGCGTCAGGGCGTCAAGCTGACTGTGACGCCCTACTTTGTCCAGGCGACCGTCGCGGCGCTGCGGACGGTGCCGATCGTCAATGCAAGCTTCACTGACGAGGGTGTGCTGATGCACAGCGCGATCAATGTCGGCATGGCGGTGGCGATCCCCGATGGGCTGATCGTGCCGGTGATCCGCGACGCCGATGACAAGAGCCTGCTTGGGCTGGCTCGCACCGTCAACGATCTCGCCGAGCGGGCGCGGGTGCGCCGCCTGACCGCCGATGAGGTAAGCGGGGGCACCTTCACGATTACCAACCACGGCGTTGGTGGCTCGTTGTTTGCAATGCCGATCATCAACCAGCCCCAGGCGGCGATTCTGGGCATTGGGGCGATGCAGAAGCGCGCCGTTGTCGTAACCCAGAATGGCCTGGATGCCATCGCCATCCGGCCCATGTGCTACCTGAGCCTGACCTTTGACCACCGCCTGATCGACGGCGCGACCGCCGACAAGTTTCTGCTTACGATCAAGCAGCAGCTGGAGCAGCTATGAGGTATGGATGGCGGGCGCTGAATATCCAGCGTCCGCCATCCATAAGATGCAGATGCAGCGAATTTGTGTAATCTCGGATACCCACGGCGCCTACGATGAGCGGGTTGAGCGGCTCTTTGTCGGGGCCTCCCACATCATCCACGCCGGCGATATCGGGCGGGCCACGCCGCCAATTATCGGGCGGCTGGAGCTGATCGCGCCGGTGACGGTGGTGACCGGCAATATCGACTGGAACACGGCGCTCGATATCTACCCGCTGACCGCCCAGGTTACCGTGGGCGGCGTGCAGATCTTCGTCCAGCATATCGGCGGCAAGCCGGCGCAGTTTCTGCGCGAGCTGCCTAATCCGCTCCCGCAGGTGGCGATCTGTGGCCACAGCCATATAGCGCTGGTCGAGGAGTATCGCGGGGTGCTGTTTGTCAACCCCGGCTCGGCCGGCCAGCCGCGCTTCGGCGCCGAGCCAACCGTGGCCTTTCTGGATATTGCGGACGGCACTGTCAAGGCCGAGATCGTGCCGCTGCTGATGACGCAGTGGCTCTAGCGTAGCCTGGGTACGGTGTGTACGCGGTGCCAGCCCACTATCTCCGTGCTATCGCGGCGCGGTGGCTCTGACCGCTCTCAGATGCTGCGGCTCCGCCCCATGCTAGTAGCCACTCGGCCGGGTTGCTGCGCTACCTTGTTCGAGCGCTCGGATGCCCATCCCCTGGTATCCGAGCGCATAGGAGATGCCGGCCTGTAGGTTGGCGAGCGTTATCATCTTGCCCAGCGAGATGCCACTATGGACAATTGTCTGGGCGATTTCAGGCCCTATACCGACCAGAATGACCTGGGACCCAAGTAGTTCGGCGGCGCGGGCGGCGAGCAGCAGGTGATTAGCCGTGGCAGTATCAATCAGCGGCACGCCGGTGATATCAATAATAATGATCTTGCCCTGATAGCTAGAGATAGCGTCCAGCAGCCCCTCGGTGATCTGATTCGCCCGGTGGCTATCGATCGAGCCGATCAGCGGCAACACGAGAATGCCGTTGTAGACCGGAATGATCGGAACTGAAAGTTCATTGATGGCGCTGCGGAGCAGATGTTCCTGCTCGCGTTGCTGAGCGGCGGAGGCCATAAATGCCCGCTCCATCTCTTCACGCTGACGGTGAATTTCAGTCGCCTCCGCCACAGAGAAGCCTTCTATCACGCCACCAATAAAGCGACTGGCTCCTCCGATCAACTCAGCCAGCCCGGTGCCGCCAGCCAGAGCGATAGTCTCCATCACCATTGATTGGGCTTCGATCAGGCCGGATAATCCCAATCCCTGGCGGTTAAGGGCGCGGCCCAGCTCGTGGGCCGTCAGTGACGTGCTGTCGGTCGCGATCAATCCCTCGACCAGGCTACGCGCCACGGTTGGCAGTCGGAAGGGCAGCATTCCGCCCCGATTCGTCATTACATGACGGGCCAGCGCTGTGCCGATGACATGCGTCAGCTCATCTTGAATGGCGTGCAGGACACTCATCGCGCACGCTCCAGAATTACCCCAAACATTTCGGCACTACCACCGGCCCGGTCGCTATCATCCAGCATATCTCCCATATTAAGCCAGGTGGCCAGCGGTTTAAACTCCCGCACCTCCCACGGAGCCATGATTCGCCGAACTGCCGCCTCATCGCGGGGGAAGAGTTGGGCACCGCTACGCTTGAATGCATCGGTGGTGGCCTGATTGTCATCGTTGCGGATCTCGCCGTATGCTTGTGAGAGCGCCATCACGCTGCCGGGAGCCGCCCAATCATGGAGCGCCTGCATCAATCCACTCAACGTGGTGTCGTCGAGAAAGTAGGCCAGACCAATGCAGCCGATTGCAACGCGCCGCTCGCCGCCAAAGAACTCGGCGGCAGCCTGTAAAATTGGCTGCGGATTGCTCACATCGGCCTCGATATAGCGGACGTTCGTGGTGTTCTGAAGCAGCTCCTGAGCGTAGGCGACCGTCACTGAATCCCGGTCGCAGTACAGTACCTGCGCCTCTGTTGCAATCTCATGCACGTTGCCCTGGGTCGGCATGCCTGAGCCAAGGTCAAGAATATGCTGGTGGCCAAGCTCAACCCACTGCCCGGCCACCATCTGGAGGAACCAGCGGTTGAGCTTGGCCCAGTGCGGGTAGGCTGGAAATACCTTCATAATCTGCTCGGCGGCCATCCGGTCGATCTCGAAGTTGTGGTGTCCGCCAAGCACATAGTCATAGATACGGCTGATGTTTGGTTTGGTCATATCCATTGTCTGTCTCCTACATAGGGGTAGTACACGGTCAGGCTAGTCCGTCTACCATCCAAATCTATCAATTGGAGCACTAGTATAACG
>JACCRK010000277.1 GCA_013813565.1 Herpetosiphonaceae bacterium | reverse complement strand
GACTGTGCAACATCTCTTTGACCATTACAGATTTGTCGTGAACCGTTGCCCTCCCTCGATATGGTTAATTATCAGCACCGTCAGCCGGCCAATGTACATTTTCGAGTCCAGCTGGAATAAACCCCATATTGTTAACCGCCACTGTAAGTCATAACCAAATTAACCAGTAATGTGTGCCTAGATAGAACCTTTTTCGAGCGTACTTGGTCTGACAGGAACAACGCTTCCTATAGTATGTGCCTTCACTACATATGGTGTGCTCGAGTGATAGCCCGGGTCAATTTCTCGAATAGATGTAATTCTGACTGGTATAGACATTGCTTGCTCATTAGCGGGTACCGGATATGCATAAGGTGCGGTTTTACTCCCAAATATACCTGCAACCACACCATTAAATGATCGCATCATTGAAAAACAACTTACCTGCTCACCAATTTTTAATTGTTTAGCCGCATCATCAGTCATGATTTAGTTCCTCCTATACTCGCAAACTTATTTGGAAACCAAGTGTGCGACGGATAGACGATCCGTCGCACACTGTCAATACCTACTTCTTGCCGCCACCCTTGCCACCCTTGGAGGTTCCTGTACCTGATGGACGGGAGCCCTGACCACCGCGTCCACCTTCATGCCCGCCTTGTCGATCGCCGCCTTTTGGTGAATTTGGTGCGCCTTCTTTACCCATAGCTGCCTCCTTGTTGAATTCAGCATACACTGCTCGTCAATGATGTGGGGGTCACATGTCCATTCGGCCAAAAACGGCCCTAGCATTAAAGGATTTTTACCTTTTTTATCGTGATTATTGCGCCGAACTAGGGATTACACCAACAATCACGCGACGAACTGTTGCGCATCGTTGTCATCCCTCTTGACTGCTCATCACGGCATTCCTAATAACAGATACTGGAATAATCCTATATCGCATATCAATGGGCTAAATCATCATAGCTGCGCCCGAGGTGGGCGGCGGGAAGATAGACCTAGTCGGCTCCGGCTCACGCTCTCCAGACCCGCCGCCTACCTCGGGCTTTAGGCGCTTCGCGCCGCGCTGACACCACCACGACGGATCGGGTTCGAGGGCGGCTGGGTCAACACTATGTATCTAAGATATCCCAATCAAGTCCACACATCCAATTAAACGCACTTAACTTTCCACAAAGCAAACCATATTCATAATCACTTTCAATATCTAGGCTAGCTTCGCCGTATTTTAGTTTTATTCTTTCAGCATTCTCTAATGCTTTTTCCCAAATTTCATCTGCAACTTCTTCTATCCCCTTATCAACATTATTTTTCAAATCTAAATGCCTTAAGTACCATAATTTATCTGTAACTTCTTGATACGCTTCGGTTAATTCTTTGGGATTTCTATATCTAAAAAACGTGTCATCTTCAAATAACTCGCTTTCAATTTCAGATATTCTTGCAGTTATACTATTTATTTCTTCTACTACCGCGTCTCTTTCAGCTATAAGATAATAAGGACGATGAAGACTACCGAACGCAGCAATTCTACCTTCTACATCTTTTCTGAATTCTTTATGCACTGCTAGCTTTGTTTCAAGAACATCCAGCTCAGCTATCTTAGTATTCACGCTCATATTGTTCTCCCAAATAGAACCTTAACCCAAGTGGCCCCGAAAAGGTCCAGCACTCATGCGTTTGTCCTGACGGCATACCACGAAACTCATGTGCTGAAAGCTGTTTTGGTACGTTGATTTGGTAGATGGGTTTTTTGGTACAGGCGTCACGCTCAGAGTCCTTCAAAAAGCACCGCTGATCAGCGTCTGGCGGGCGTAGCAAAAAAACGAACCTTTTTCTGCTACGCCACTCTCACACTGGGAGCATGCGTTAGCCTGATCGCTTCTGCTGCTGGAGCACCTTGGTGGTGACGTTGGTCGCGAACACCGCCATCCCCTCCAGGCCAGGATCAAACGCGGCAAACCCCTCAACAATCAGGCTGTCTTGCTCATTCTGGATGGCTTTGGCAACCTTTTGCCACTGCTTCGCGGCGATATAGACCATGTAGACGGTGGGTGTCGTCGGCGGCGCTGGCACGCCCTTCGGAAACGCCTTTGGCGCGTCCATCTGCGTCATCATGGTGATCACCAGATCCTGCTTCTCCACCACCCGGCCAGGTCGGCCCATCAGGCTGATTTTCACGCTCTGCACCTTTCCTTTCGCATTCTGGAGTTCCTGATAAATTCCTGCTTTCTCTGACCAGCGAAACGGCGGCAATATTGGACCAGCGGGTACCGACGGCACCGACCTCCGTTGTGGTTGCAACCCTGCTGGCAACCCTTGGCGGGTGCGCTCCTGCTGGAGCCGACGCAGCTCGGCGGCATTCGGAAACACCTGACACCGTTGATCAGCATCGAGTCGCTGCCGCGCCAGATAGAAGAAAATGCCCCCGGTCGTCCGCGGCTGACCATCGGCGGTCAACATCCCATCGCCAGCGGCAATCGTCACAGCTTCATCCGCCCAGATCTGCGCGAGCTCGTCACCGACGACCGAAATCACCCGGCTAATCTGATGCAGAGCCGCCCAATGCACTTCGCCTAACTGAATGGCAAGCCCTTTATCGAGGTGATCACTCATAGAACTCCTGGTAGACAACCCACACTCCGCCAATTATACCAGCCACCCTCGAAAACACCACGCGAAGCACTCCCTAAAACGTCCTACCACGCGGAAGCGCTAGGGCCACCGGCAAAGGCTGACAGCGCCCTCATCGATCACACCACCTGGGTTCATTCCACAGCACTGTGTAACCACGACGAGCGACGAGGATCACCGCGCTGGCCGCCGCGCCTCCCCTGGAAAAGGGTGAGCGACAGTCGGAGCGAACCCAAGCACGTTTGCTACAGCAAACCAGGTCGCAGACCTGCCCCGCAGGGGGTGCGCAGCCAGATGCTCTGGTGCGTTAAGCCGTCCATTTTATGGTCGTCAGACCCGCCGCCAGGCGCTCGCGATAGCGAGATAAAATAGGCAGCCCAGAGCATCGGATTTTCCAGGGGAGGCGCGGCGCAGCCGTGCCGGTGGCCCCGCAGGGGCCGTGGTGGAGTGGGGACCGCGATTGGGGCCGGAGTGCAAGCGCCAGCGCAGCAGGGCTTTAGCCCTTTACTCCGGGTCAAATCGTGTGTCGCCACTCCACCACCGTCGTAAGCTTCTTTCCTCGTTTCCCCTGGAATAGCCCCCTCACCGATTCCACCGTACTCCTCCAAAACCCCCTACAATAGCCCTGCACAGTCGATGTGCATAGTTTTATGCAGGGTTAGTGTACAGGTTAGTGAACACCTTTGGTGTACAGGGCTAAAATGCATAACGCCCCGGTTTAGTACAACGAACAGACGTGCTGGAAATATTACTCTTTAAGTTTACCATAATGACGGTTATCGGATCCTGATGAACGGATCTCGACCAAAAATAGTCGATGTGTCTAAAGTTTTAGGCGTGGGTCGTGGCATGAATGTAAATCGTTTCGGATTAACAGAACAAAATTCTATCAAACAATCCCTTACGACTGAGATTTTACACCGCAATTGAGCCTTTTAAGCGTTGATTTCATAGAACATTCGTTCGCTGCAACAAACCGGGGCGTTATGCATTTTAGCCCTACAGGCTGACCTAGAGGTAGGCCAATTCTGCGGTCGTAACCACTGGCCGCAGCCGCTTTTCCGATTTCGTCATGCCGGTCACATAGTGCCAGTGCCGCCCAATCTGATCGGGATGCAGATCGGCCTCGACCACAAAGAAATAGCGGTCATCCGCTTTCTGAAGTATGCCGACCGTCGCCTGCATTAACGTCTGCCGCTGCGCCTCCGTCGTCGTGATCGTCAGCACCAGGAAGTCCGCGGTTCCATACCGTGCCTTCAATGCCGCACTCCGCTGGTAGGCATCATACGCCGAGATCTTATCCGCCCATGTCCGCGTGGCCCGAGTTCCGCGATCAAGCTCCACAAAAAATCGCCGACGCTGCTCGGTGCCGGTCTTGTCCGTCCAGCACAGCAGAAAGGTCGCATCGGGCTGCACCGGCAACGTAACCTGTTCGATATTGCCGCTATGGCCAATCCGCCGGACGACCACCCGATCATACGCCCTGGCGGTCACGTAGTCGCCCTGCCAATCCTCAATGGTAATGCCTGAACGGGCCTCAACAGCCGCTCGTAACGCGGCATAGGTCTGGCCGATCGCCGCGCCATGCGCAATGTTTTGATAGCTCCGCTCGCGCTTCCGCGTCGGGTACACGATGTCATCAATAGTCCAGTCAGGGTGATAGCTCGCCAGCATCTCAACCCCGTCGGGTGACAGCATATACACGTCGGGTGCCCGGCCAAAGGTGTCCCACGAGCGCTCAATCGGCCGACGCAGCTTGTAGAGCAGCCCCGCATCAACCAGATGACTCAGCCGACGATACAGGTGTGGTGCCGGCCGATACTCATCGGCCTTGCCAGCGGCCTGGGCAGCTTTCCAGCGATCGCGCCACGTTGGCCAGTGCAGCCACTCCAACGCCTCTGCAGTCAGATAGCGGGCTACCACAATCGAGGCCAGCATATCGAGATCGCGCTTCGTAACCTGAAATTTTCGCCGTTGTGTAACCGCCACGATACCTCTTCCTCCGCAAAACACGCTCTATTCCGGCCTCTGATATGGCGAGAAACGAAGACATCATCGCCCATTCTACACGGATCATCTATCAGGTCGCTATCGCCATCTGCTGGGGCTGCTTCCGCCGCTTTTTCTTCGGCTCCAAGGGCATGGAAGGGGGGGCAACTTGGCCCCGCTCGACGCTGGGA
>JACCRK010000273.1 GCA_013813565.1 Herpetosiphonaceae bacterium | reverse complement strand
GCTGCCACGAGGCCCCGCTCGACCTGGGTCCGCAGGGTGCGGCGGTCCAGCCCGGCGTGGTTGCAGCAGGCCACCAGCGTGCCGTCGGCGGCCAGCAGCCGGGCGGCCAGCTCGGCCAGGTCGGCATAGTCGCGCTCGGCGCTCCAGCGCTTGCCCTTGTTGCGGGCGAACGTGGGCGGGTCGAGGATCACCAGGTCGAACTGGCGGCCCTGGCGCACCCAGCGATGCAGCCAGTCGAAGACATCGCCGAACACAAAATCCCGCTCGCCGGCCGGGAGCTGGTTGAGCGCATAGTTCTCGCGGCCCCAGTCGAGCGAGCGCCGCGACAGATCGAGGTTGGTGATCTGGGCGTCGGGCGCCCCGGCCAGGGCCGCCACGCCAAAGCCACAGGTGTAGGCGAAGGTGTTGAGGACCCGCAGGCTGCGGCCGGCGGCGAGCTGGCGCACGCGCTCGCGGGTCTCGCGCATATCGGCGTACAGCCCGACGCTCAGCCCATCGGCGGGGCGGATGCGGAAGTGCAGGCCGTTTTCCTGGGCGTCAACGACCTCGGTGGCCGCGCCCCAGATTGGCTCCGGCGGCGCCAGCTCGGCCAGGGCCGCCGCGTCGACCTGGGCGGCGGTGCGCGGGCGATACTTGGCGTAGATGGCGCTGGGCTGCCAGGTCGGCACCAGCGCCGCGACCAGCTCGGCCGGCACGCTGCGGATGCTCTCGGCGTAACATGAGCAGATCAGCACGCTGCCCATCCGATCGACGGTCCAGTCGCGCAGTGTCAGGTGGGTCACCCCATCGCTGGGGCCGTGAAAAACCCGATAGATACTGGTGCCAGCGTCGGCCAGCAGCGGGGCGCGCCGCTCGGCCGCCAGCTCGATCAGCCCGAGGATGGCCTGAGCGTCGGTCCCAGCGCCGTCAAGCTCGGGCAGTCCGGCGCTGACCCGCCCGAACAGCGCCGGCGGTGGCGCGTTGAACGTCACGCTTTCGCCCGCGCCAGGGTGGGTAATCGTCAGGGCCTCGGCGTGCAGCATCAGGCGCGGGGCGGGACGCTCGGCATCATACAACGCGTCGCCGACGATTGGGTGGCCGAGGTGGCGCATGTGGACGCGCAGCTGATGGGTGCGCCCGGTCTTGGGGGTCAGCTCAACCAGGGCGAAGCGGCGGTCGGGAGTCTGCTCCAGGACGCGATAGTAGGTCGTGGCCGGCTGCTTGAGCTTGTCGTTGGGGTCGGCGATCTGCATCAGCCCGGCCCTGGCTGGCGCCAGCGCCGCCGTGATCGCGCCGATCGACTTGGCCGGCACGCCGTGGACGATCGCCAGGTAGCGCTTCTGGACGCTGCGGCCCTCAAAGGCCTGGGCCAGCGCGGCGTTGGCCTCCGGGCGCCGGGCGAACAGCAGGACCCCCGAGGTGTCGCGGTCGAGCCGCTGGTGGACGCCCAGGTAGCCGGCGCCGCCCTGGGCCTCCAGCAGGCGGACCACATCGGTCAGCGCCACATCGGCCTGCGGCGCGTGAGTGGGCAACCCGGCGGGCTTGTTGACCACCACCAGATCGGCATCTGAAAATAATATGTGTAATTGCATCGGGCTATTATACTCGGGCTGCTGATTTTGGAAATCGGGAATCGGGAGTTCGGATGTCAGATGTCGGGAGCCATGTCACTGGCCACCGGCCAAGGATTGAACCTTAATCGGCCACAGCGGATGTGTATAGCAAGCTGTTAGCGTACATCTGTGGACATGGAGGCGTTATGCGGAGACTCTCCAGGTTCGGCCTGGCTTTGACGGTGATTGGCCTGGCTTTGTTGTCGATCCAGCTTCTTTTTTACTTTAAGGTCGGGCCGTTTAGCCAGCGTATCTTTAGCGGCCACCACTATGTGGCTATTGAAGCTTCATATTTCCAGCCCTGTGGTGTCCGCACGGGCAGGGGACACGACCCCTCGATCTGGATGGAGTTTCCTCCGCAGTATCCACGGCGGGCCGCAGCATCCTACCAGGAAGGGGTGTATTATCGGCTGATTGGGCAGCTCTCCGAACACCCGCATGGCTACGGGCATATGAACTTTTACCCGTACCTGCTCGTGGCTGAGCGTCCGGTGCTGGGCTCGCTCGATCTGCCCCTACCCTACCGGAGTATGATCGTTGTGCTGCTGCTGGTGACAGCCAGCAGTGTCGGCGCGAGTATGCCACTGGCCTATTACGACGGGTGGCAGGGGGCATTTTTACCCCAGCTGCGTCGGCCTACAGTTGGGAGCAGGCTGCTGATCAGCGCCGGTCTGCTCGAGCTGCTCTGGGCGGTGTCGCTGTTCAACATGGGCTGCGTATAGACCTGCAGGCGGGGAAAATATACAGCGGGCATCGGGGGTACCCCGGTGCCCGCTACGATCGGCTAGCGACCTGTTGGCTCAGGGCCGGGCAACGAGCGGCAGAAACAGCGTCGCGTTGGTGACGGTCAGGGTTCCTGGCACAAATGTGATCGCATAGTTGTCCGCTGTCGCACCGCCGGGCGTGATCGCGTAGTTGCCCACCGGGCTGGCGAGTGTGGCGGGTGTGCTGAGTATCAGCGGGCTGCTCAGCGCGCTGGCATCGTTGCCTAGCACAAAGCCGCTGAACTGGGCCGTCAGGGGCGGGTTGGGCTGTGCAAGCGGGCGGGTCAGATTGTTGGCCGTGATGGTCAGCGGCGCACGGGCGATAGCCAGGGTGATCAGCTGGGTGTAGCTGCCAGCGGCACTGTGGGCGGTCAGGCCGATAGCGGCATAGCTGCCAGCCGCCGTGGGCGTGCCGGAAAGAACGCCGTCAAGCTCAAGGCTCAGCCCAGGGGGCAGGGCACCCATAGTGACGGTAAATGTGACGGCTGCGGTCGGGTCTGCGCCAACCGCCGTGAGGGTGTGGCTGTAGGCGGTTCCGTAGCTCGCCGGGGCCGGCGGCGGGCTGGTGATGGTGATCAAGGCTGGCTCCACCCGCAGCGGCAGCGCCACGCTGGTAGTCATGTGCGGATCGCTGATGCTGAGAGTCGGAGTGTAGATCCCGGCCTGGGTTGGGAGGCCACCAAGCGTCGCTGTGCGGTCGCCGTGATCGACCAGGCTCAGGCCGGGCGGCAGGTTCTCAGCGCTGAACTCCAGCATATCGTCGGCATCGGCATCGTCGGCGACCAGCGTGGCCGAGTAGTACTGTCCTGCGACAGGCAGGCTGCCAGGGAGCTGCCGGAAGCCGGGCCACGGCGTGGTTGGCAGGCCGACGGTCAGGCTCACCAGCGCGGTGGCGCTTAAGCCGCCGGCGTCGCTGACGGTGTAGGTGAAGCTGTCGGTGCCGGCGAAGTTGGCGGTGGGCGTGTAGGCCACGCTGGAGCCGAGGTTGGCCAGAGTGCCGTGCTGCGCCGGCCCGATGGCGCTTACGCTAAAGGCATCGCCGTCCAGGTCGCGGTCGTTGGCCAGCAGCGCCAGGCTCGTTGCGGAGCTGTTGATAGTCACATCGAAAGTATCATCAAGCGCGATTGGCGCCCCGTTCTCCCCTTCGTCGGCGACGGTGATACCGACCTCGGCGCTGAAGGGACCGCTTTCCACCAGCCAGTAGCGAAAAGTGTCGGTGCCGGTAAAATCCGTCGGGGCCGTGTAGATCGCGTCGACGGCCCCGTATTCCCCGTAGCCGATGACGGCAGTGCCATAGCGCGGCGGGCCCACCCGGCCAATATTGATGCGATGATATATCTCCGGCGCCGTATCGTTGCTCATAATGCTGAGACGGCAATCCACGCAGTTCTTGGGCACCCGGTAGTAGTCTGGCTGGGGCGTTGCATAGATATCGGTCATACTGACGGTGACTTCGCCCCATGCAATGCCACCGCGCCCATCGCTGATGGCGTACGAGATCCCGTTAGTATGCCACTCATCTCGCCCGGGCGTGTGAATGATAACGCTGCCGCTGATCACCGCCGTCCCAGGATAGGTGTTCACGCTGATGATCGTCAGCGCATCGCCGTCGGGGTCGTAGTCGTTGTCAAGGACGTGAACAATCGTGTTGGTGGCGTTGTATCGCACATCGACACTGTCATCTGCCGCGATCGGGGCCTCATTCGCTAGCTGCGATATGTTGGACTGTTTGGCGCTGCCGCTGTCGGGGCGGGCGTGGACTGCAGCGCGTTGGCTACCGCTGACAAGCAGCAGCAGAATCGCTATCGCGCGCACGAATGGAGGAACGTGTTTCATTGTTGTTTACCCTTCAATCGGACCAGGGCGATTCAGAATCTGGCTTAGGAGGCTTCTCATCGTAGTGGATAACGATCCTGCTGTCAAAAGCTAAAGCGGTTTTAGAGGTGATCACGCCGCCTAAAACACAACGCGGGCGCCAGGTTTAGCCCTGCCGCCCGCGGTATGATGCCTGGTCTGCTACATCCTGAACACGCCGTACTTGACGTCGCCCAGCGGCGCATTCCCGGCGGCGGCCAGGCCGAGCGCCAGCGCCATGCGCGTGTCGACCGGGTCGAGAATGCCGTCGTCCCACAGCCGGGCCGAGGAGTAGTAGGGGTTGCCCTCGGCCTCGTACTTCTCCAGGATCGGCGCGGTGAAGGCGCTCTGCTCATCCGCCGACATGTCGCTGCCCTTGGCCTGGAGGGCGTCGCGGCGCACCGTCAGCAGCACATTGGCCGCCTGCGAGCCGCCCATCACCGAGATGCGGCTGTTGGGCCACATCCATAGCTGGCGCGGGCTGTAGGCGCGGCCGCACATGCCGTAGTTGCCCGCCCCAAACGACCCGCCGATCACCACGGTGAACTTGGGCACCCGCGCATTCGAGACCGCCATCACCATCTTGGCGCCGTCCTTGGCGATGCCGCGCTGCTCGTACTCGCGGCCGACCATAAAGCCGGTGATGTTCTGCAAAAACAGCAGCGGGATGCCGCGCTCGTTGCACAGCTCGATGAAGTGGGCCGCCTTGAGCGCGCTCTCCGAGAACAAAATCCCGTTGTTGGCCAGAATCCCGACCGGCGCTCCGTGGATATGGGCGAAGCCGCTCACCAGCGTCGTGCCGTAGCGCGCCTTGAACTCGTCGAGTCGCGACCCATCGACCAGCCGGGCGATCACCTCGCGCACATCGAACTGCTTGCGGGTGTCGGCCGGGATCACCCCATACAGCTCGGCGGGGTCGTAGCGCGGCGCCTCCGGGGCCTGGGTCGGCCACGGGGCCTGCCGGCGGCGATGCAGGTTTCCGACAATCGAGCGGGTCAGCGCCAGCGCGTGCTCGTCGTTGTCGGCGAAATGGTCGGCCACGCCCGACAGCCGGGTGTGCACATCGGCGCCGCCCAGCTCCTCGGCGGTAACAATCTCGCCGGTGGCGGCCTTGACCAGCGGCGGCCCGCCAAGAAAGATCGTCGCCTGGTCCTTGACCATCACCACCTCGTCGCTCATCGCCGGCACGTAGGCGCCGCCGGCGGTGCAGCTGCCCATCACCACCGCGATCTGCGGAATCCCCAGCGCCGACATCTGGGCCTGGTTGTAGAAAATCCGCCCAAAGTGGTCGCGGTCGGGGAAGACGTCGGCCTGCAGCGGCAAAAATGCCCCGCCGCTATCGACCAGGTAGAGGCAGGGCAGGTGGTTCTGCTGGGCGATCTCCTGGGCCCGCAGGTGCTTTTTGACCGTCAGCGGATAGTAGGTGCCGCCCTTGACCGTCGCGTCGTTGGCGACAATCATCACCTCCTGCCCGGCCACCCGGCCAATCCCGGTGACGACGCCGGCCGCCGGCACATCATCCTCATAAACATTGCTCCCCGCCAGGGCGCCGACCTCCAGCCAGGCGGTGCCGGGGTCAAGCAGGCGCTCGATCCGGTCGCGCACAAACAGCTTGCCGCGGCTCTCGTGGCGCGCTCGCGCCTCGGCCCGCCCGCCCTCGTGGACCAGCGCGGTGCGCTCGCGCAGCTCGGCGGCAAGGGCCTGGTTGACCGCGGCGTTGTGCTTGAACTCGGCGCTGTTGGGGTCGATATGGCTGTGAATAATCGTCATTGATTAATATTCCTTGTAACGTATCAAAGCGAAATCTTGATCCTATGGATGCTATAGGCCGACATACATTCTAAAGTGATCATCCTTCTGAATGATGGTTCGAAGATCTTCATTGATTGTTTGATGGCTGAGCGCTTGCGCAAACGCTTGCTTCCGCTGCTCCCACGGCAGATGTCGGGCGATATGCAGCAGCAATCGTTTCATGGGCAAGGCTGCTGTTTCATACCGACGAGACCAGTCCGCATACTGGAGCATTCCTGTGGTTTGTAAGGCTCGAGCTGCCATACGGGCAACTTTAGGGATTGGATCATCTAAAAGGTGCCACAGAAGGGGCTGGTGGTCAGCAGTTGCGTATCTGCCAAGCAAGCGAATCGCCGCATAGCGAACCCGGCTGACCTCGCTATCGAGATAAAATAAAGCATAATCGATGTCGGATGGATCGCCGCACTCGGCCAGCCCAAGCAGCGCCGCTTCAGTTCTTGCGCTGGCTGGCTGATCCAGGACTGCGCGATACCGCTCCGGCGCGTGCGTGCCCCGCTGCCGTAGCGCAAACTGGCAGAGCTGACGCACCCGCGCCGCCCGGTCGAACAACCCAGCCTCCAGCAGCCCAAGAATGTTCGCGGCCTGATCCTGATCGAGCGCGATCAGGACGGCGACACGCACTGCTGGATTCCGTTCGTGGCTCAGAAGATCATACACCATCTGGCGGGTTGGTTCGGACGCCAGCCCGACTTCGGCCCAATGCAAACGCACCATTGGATCAGGCGAATTCAGGCCAATTTCCAACAGTTCACAATGCTGTTCGACTGGCAGCGCTGTCGCAACGATGCTGGCGGCCCGGACTATTCGCATCTCCGGGTGTTTCAGGCCAGCGATCAGGATGAGGATGTTGCGCCGCAGATACTCGTGGAAGCAGGCCTGGATTGCCGGGCTGACCACGTCATAGCGCGCAAGCTCAACGATGAGGGGCAAACACTCGACGAGGGTTGAACTAGGAATCATGTCGATTTCAAGCAAGGCGGACAGATTTAGCTCGGCAAAGCGTCGAATTGGCTCAACCCAGTCCACCAGACGCACAATCTGCGCCGCAATCACCCGTGGATCAGAGTCATCAAGGGTGCGGACAGCTTCTTCACGGGTTCTGCCATTATGATCGAATGTTGAAGCAATAGTTAATGCTTTCCCAACACGACCACTATAGAAAGCTTTTCGCTGACTGTGAAACCAAAAATACCCGTGGATTGGCATACACTGAACCAATGCTTCGATGGTGGTATTCCATTCAGCTAACACTTCAGCATTAACGGTCTTCTCAAGATATCTAGGGTCAAGATATCTATGCCAGACGTATGAACTAATCGAAGCCAAGCCCGTCATATCACCAGAATCTCTGAGCAATCTAAACTGCTTAATTATCAAATCCGGCTCTTGGGCCTCTAAAGCAGCGTATAGCTCGGCAAGAATCGTCGTCGTTGCAGCCTGGCGTTTTGGTGAGAATGGAGTAATTGTAGACAGCATTGCAAGCTTCCTTTAGCGCTTCTCCCGATCGCTCCTAATCAACCCAGTTCGACCTCTGAAGGCCAGCGTATTATAGCATTGCGCTCACGTCAGGG
This sequence comes from Herpetosiphonaceae bacterium, assembly GCA_013813565.1. Classification (GTDB taxonomy): domain Bacteria; phylum Chloroflexota; class Chloroflexia; order Chloroflexales; family Herpetosiphonaceae; genus JACCRK01. Next base: position 1,145 of record JACCRK010000273.1, on the reverse strand, counting down.
CCGCAGGCTGATCGATCTAGACATAAAAATGCCCGCTGTGGAATACAGCGGGCATTTGGCGATCAGGTTGGGCGGCGGCTGGCGAGCTACGCCACCACCAATGTCTCGACTCCGGTGAACAGGCTGGCCAGATCGGTGATCCGCACGGTGCCGACGAACGGGGCGGCGGCGGCGGCGGCCCGCACGACCGAGGCATACGCGCCATCAATCACGCCCTGGTTGATATAGCGCTCGAACTGCCGGGCGGCGATGCCGGTCACCCGCTTGCCATCGGAGAACACGCCCGGTGTGTTGATAATAAACGTCAATTCATCGGCGCCCAGCGCGCTGGCAACCATATGCGCCGCCAGATCGGCGTTGAGCACGGTCCCACAGCCGCTGGCCAGATCGAGGGCGATCGGGGCAAGCACCGGCAGCCAGTTCTGATCGAGCAGATACTTCAGCACCTCAAAGCGGACGATCGGCTCTTCCTCACCAGGCTGAATATACATCAGCTCCAGATCAACCCCAGACAAGCCAATCGCTTGAATACTGCGGCGGCTGAGGGCGGCAACCAGCCGTGGGTTGATGCCGCCGCGTAGCGCCATAGCGGCAATCTCGGCCGCTAAAGGATTGCTGGCGCCGCCAATTGCCGCCAACGTTTTTGGCAGCACACTGCCGCCGCCGTGGACCAAGACAACATCTCCAGACAATATATTCAGCGCATTGGCTAATGTCTGCATAGTTTTCGGGTGATCAATCTCATAGCCGCTTATTTTAATTACGTGCGTCATACCTGCTCCTGCTGTGAACTAGTAGTTTGATTTTAACGTCCACCTAGTGTAGCAACAAGGCAACAGGATGACGTTCGGGTGACAAAAGGCTTGTCGCGAACAGCGCTAACTATCTCCCGGCTGGCCGATCTTCGTTCATTGGTTACTTCGATACTGCCCATGTATTGGTGATATGTCGACTAAAGTTTGGTTAAAACCGGGCATACTTAAACATATATTTAGCCCTAAATCTCGATTTAGCCAGTTTTGCCCCGAAAATTGGGCAAATGACCAACATCCTTTTAGTCCCGGTGACGGTATACAAAATAGGGACTAAGGTACTGCCAGGGGCGCACAACGTAGCAGAGTGGAGGCCAGAGCATGAGCACAGTA
>JACCRK010000261.1 GCA_013813565.1 Herpetosiphonaceae bacterium | reverse complement strand
GAGTATTCCAACCATAACAGCGGCCATGATCAGCATCCGACTAAGGGTAAAGCGTTGCATGGAAGTCCTTTCAGTCAGAAAACTACTCTTCGATTACGGCTGAATCGGCAGGTCGGCGCAGGCCGAGGTTCTCGCCCAGGCCTAGCATCGTGCTTAGGAAACGGCTCAGCCCGCCAAATGCGTCGCCGTCCGGCCCGGTCTGCAGCACCTTGAGCTCGTGGATTTCCGGCATGTTGCTGGCTAAGGTCGGCAGCACCTCAATCAGACGCTGCGAGAGATCGCGCTCGTTGATCATGTTGCGCACCTCCTGCTGCAGCCGAGTGATGCCAACCTCCTGTTCGGCCTCGGCCAGCCGCACGCGATTGGTGGCCTCCTCCAGCTCAAGCTCTTGCAGCCTTTCCTGGCGAACGCGGGCCAACATCGTGGCGAGGATGCGCTGCTCCAGCGCCTCGTCCTGGGCCTGGACCTGCAGGTTGAAGGCCGCCTCCTGCTCCTTGCGGGCGGTCTCGCGGGCCAGCGCCTGCTGGTCGGACTGGAGGGTGATCTCGGCCAGCCGATTCTCCTCGGCCAGAATCTGCAGCGCCTGCTCGACCTGGAGAGTTTTCTGGCGGGCGCTGGCCTCGGCATCAAGCCTGGTCCGCTCCAGGGCCTCGGCCTGCTCGCGGCGCAGCGTCTCCAGGCGGGTCTCCTGGGCCACGCGGGCCGCCTGATCCTGGAGCCGCTGCTCGGACTCGCGCTGGAGCAGGGTGGTCTGCTCCTGAAGCTGGAGCTTCTGGCGCGAGGTCTCCTGCTCCCTGGTGAAGCGCAGCGCCTCCTCGCGCAGCCGCACCTCCAGCGCCTCGGTCTGCTTGGTCTGCTTGATCCGCTCGATCACGGCCAGGGTCTCGGCCTCGCTGGTCTCGGCGACCTGGCGGGTCTCCAGCTCCTTCTGGCGAATCCGCTCCTGCATCGCCAGATAGCTGATCCGGGCGATCTGCTCCTGCTCGTAGCGAAACGGCGACTGCAGATCCTGCCACAGCCGCTGCGAGCTGACGATCGCCTCTTTGATCTGCACGGTGACAATTTTAATCCCCAGCCCCTCATCGACGGTCTGCTCGCGCTTGTTCAGCCCCTCTGAGACCGACTTCAGCCGGGTGGTCAGCTCTTCGATAATCGGCTCTTTGTCGGTCAGGACCTCCTCGACGCTCATCGTGGCGATCTTATCCTTGATCGCCGCCTCGGCCTGTTCGCGGAGCTGGGCGTTGACAATCCCCAGCGGGTCGCGGGCGTCGGAGAAGTCCAGCTTGCGGTAGGCCACGGCGAAGTCGTGGATCTGCCACTGGACGTAGGCCAGAATGTTGATGCCCTGTTTTTCTTTGCTGATACAGTTGGCCACGATGCCGATGGTCTGCATCGCCGCCGGAACCACCAGGTAGGCGTCGGTGTTGGGCACGTAGCGAAACGACATGCCCAGGCCCAGCGTGACCGGCTCAGCCCGGCCGATGCGGGTGTGGACGACGTAGGCGTTGGGCGGCACGATCACCCGTCGCCAGAAGAACAGGCCGGTCTCGCGCACCGGCAGCGGCTCCTTCTCCAGCTGCAGCTCCTCCGAGGTTTTCAGCAGCGCCAGCGGGGCGGCTTTCTTGGCCCGTGTGACGGGGCGGGGCGGCGGCGGCGGCGGCATGCCCCCACTCTCCTGCGCCTGCATCAGGGGGGCGGGCGCGGCGGGCGCCGGGTAGTAGCCAGGCTGCTCCGGCACCGGATCAGCCATGGACTCCTCGGCCTCCTGGATGACGTTCTGCTCCATAAAGACGTTGGCGGCGGCTTTGCGTTTTTGCATGGTTGGGCTCCTTGGTGGCTAGCAGCTGGCAGCTAGCAGCTGGTAGCTAGTGGGTCTTTTGGCGTTGGGTGATGCTGGTGGCGGGCCTGGCGGGCGGCCGAGCGCAGAGAATGGGGTATTCTCTGGGTGAACTGAGGGCTATTTTATCGTAGTTTAGTGCGGATTCATAGGTGGATGTTGCAGGAGGGCGGTCGGTGGCGCAGGTTAGAAGAATAGATGAGATCTTAATCTGTAACGCCTTGCGTCATAACCAGGCTTGGGGTATGATTAATCGTGGAACCTCAGCTGATTTGGCCCTCGCATTCAACGGAGAACGCACCTATGACCCAGACAGAATCGATCCCTACGTTTGGCTTGTACATCAACGGTGAGTGGTCGGCCGCGAGCAGTGGCGCGACGGAAACCCTGTACAACCCGGCGAACGGCACCCCCGTGGCGGTGACGGCCCGCGCCACGGTGGCCGACGTTGATCGGGCGGTGGCGGCGGCGCGGCATAGCTTCGATAATGGCTCATGGTCCGATGTGCGCCACACCGAGCGCGCCCGGATCATCGAGGCCATCGCCGACCTGCTTGAGGAGCACACCGACGAGCTGGCCGAGCTGGAGACCCTCAACGGCGGCACGACGCTGCGCAAAAGCTCGTGGCTGGATATCCCGGTCGGTATCGAGCATCTGCGCTACTTCGGCGAGCTGGCCCGCCAGCACCCGATGCGCCCGCTGCCGTTTATCGACTTCCCGATGGCTAGCTCCAACGCCATGTGGCGCGAGCCAATCGGCGTCTGCGCCCAGATTATCCCCTGGAACTACCCGTTCCTGATGGCGATCTGGAAGATTGGCCCGGCCCTCGCCGCCGGCAACAGCGTGATCCTCAAGCCGGCCTCGCTGACGCCGGTCTCGGCCCTGCGCATGGCCGAGATCATCCACGAGTCCAAGCTGCTGCCGCCGGGCGTGTTCAACCTGCTGACCGGGGCCGGCTCCACTGTCGGCGAACATCTGATCGCGCATCCTGGCGTGGATAAAATTGCCTTCACCGGCTCAACCGATGTCGGCCGCCACATCGCCGCCGTCGCCGGGCGCAACCTGAAGCGGGTGACGCTGGAGCTGGGCGGCAAGTCGCCGGTGGTGGTGCTGCCCAACGCCGACCTCGATATCGCGGTCGATGGCGCGATCTGGGCCGCGTTTATGCACTCCGGCCAGAGCTGCGAGGCCGGCACCCGGCTGCTGCTCCCCGACTCGCTCCACGATGAGTTTGTCGACCGCATGGTCGCCCGAGTCGAGCAGCTGGTGCTGGGCGACCCGATGGACCTGACCACCGACCTCGGCCCGCTGGTCTCGGCCGCCCAGAAGCGCGCCGTCGATCAGTACATTCTGCTCGGGCTGGAGGAGGGCGCCACGCTGCGCTGCGGCGGCAACGCCGAGGAGCCGGAGCTGGCCAGCGGCCACTTTGTCCGCCCGACCATCTTTACCGATGTCAACAACAAGATGCGCATCGCCCAGGAGGAGATCTTCGGGCCGGTGCTGTGTGTGATTCGCTACCACACGGTCGGCGAGGCGATCACGATCGCCAATGACACCAGCTACGGCCTGGCCGCCAGCGTCTGGAGCCGCGACCTCAACGAGGCCCAGGAGGTGGCCCACGCCATCCGCGCCGGGACCGTCTGGATCAACGACCACCATCTGATCAATGCCAAGGCGCCGTTTGGCGGCTACAAGGACAGCGGGATTGGCCGCGAGCTTGGCCCGCAGGCCCTGGAGGCCTACACCGAGGTCAAGCATATCCACACCGACCTCACCCAGGAGCGCACCCGCCGCATCTGGGTCGATGTCGTCGCGCCACAGCTTGACGCCAGCTTCACCGAGATGGCGGAGATGTAGCGCATCTCACCGCTGCCTGAGCCTGTCGAAGCTCAACCAAAACGGGCCGCCCTCAGCGTAGTTCTGAGCGCGGCCCGTTGGGTTTTAGCCACTAGCTACTGATCACGAGCTACTACAATGTCCCTGGGGTCGGCGACGACCCGCCCGCCGCGCACGGTGGCCCCAATCACCAGGGCCGCCGAGACCAGCACCAGATTTTTAATGATGTACTGGCCTTCCAGGGTCGGCGAGTAGGGGAAGCGGATGAAGGTCTCGCCGGGGAAGAAGACCATCGGCAGCAGGGTGCCGCTCATCTGGAGCAGCAGCAGCAGAATTGTCGCCCGCATAAACCGGCCCGTGATCATTCCCAGGCCAATCAGGCACTCCCAGGCCGCCAGCAGCGGCAGGCTGATCGCGGCGGGCACCAGGCCAAAGGTCAGCAGGTCGATCGTGCGAGTCGCCAGGTCCTGGGCCGGGCTGAGGCCGGGGAAGAACTTCAGCACGCCAAACCAGAAGTACACAATCCCGACCGCGATCCGCAGCAGCGTCACGCCGTGCTGCGCCATCCACTCGGTGACCCGAATATCCACTCGGTTGAAGCGCCGGTATAGATTAAGCATCGTTGATCTCCAGCTTATGTACTATTATTCACAAGTTGAATAGTAGCGCACCTCGTTGCGAGCGTAAAACAGCAATCTGGCTGAATCCTACACGTTACAGGCCACAAATCGCCGCAAAATTCACGCTGCGAATGCATCTTTCAGCCCAACGAGTGTTTTAGGGGAGAATAATGATGCGGCGAGTTGGAATGCTATGCCTGGTGCTGCTCAGCGCCTGCGGCCAGAGTGCGCCGCCGACCGACTACCCGGCGACGGTGACGGTGCTGGAGGCGACGGCGGTCGCGCAGAGCACGGCGGTGGCGCGGGGCCAGATCGAGACGCTGGCGCTGGGGGAGCAGGTGGCGGCGCTGCGGGCCACCGCCACCGCCGTGGCGCTGCGGCCCACCCCAACGGCCCAGACGATTACGATTACCGTGGCCGGGCCGCTGCTCTCGACTACCGTTGAGCTCAGCAGCACCAGCGCGCTCTCGTCCGCCCTGACCCTGGGCAGCGGCGACTGTGGCCCGCTGCCGCCCGACGTGATCGACCACGAGGATGCCGGCGGCTACCTCGACGCAGCCACCACGGTCCAGGGGCGGGTGATCATGGTCGGGCGGGCCAAGCAGGCGGTCTTTCTGAACTTCCACGATCCCTACCAGGGCTACTTCAGCGGGGTTATCTTTATCAGCGCCTGGAAACAGTTCGCCGGCCGCTTCGAGGACCTGTACACCGGCCGCTGTGTGCGCATCGCCGGCACAATCAAGGAGTACAAAGGCGCGCCCGAGATCATCATCGAGTCGCCGGCGCAGATCGAGGTGCTGCCATGAGGTGTAAATTTGCGGATTGATCCCCGATACTTGATAATTGGCGCCGGAACCTTGATCACATGAGGTGTTATGCCAATTGCCAACTACAATCAGCGCCCGATCGAGCTGACGCCCTCGATTCTGGCGGCGGACTTTGCCCGCCTGGGCGAGCAGGTCCGCGAGGCCGCCGCCGTGGGCTGCACGTGGCTACAGGCCGATGTGATGGACGGGCATTTTGTGCCCAACCTGACCTTTGGCCCGCCGGTGCTGAAGCTGCTCCGCCCGCACTTCACCGGCTATCTCGACGTGCATCTGATGGTCAGCAACCCCGACCGGCTGCTGGAGGACTACGCCGCCGCCGGGGCCAACGGCCTGACGGTCCACTGGGAGACCTGCCCGCATCTCCACCGGACCGTGCAGCACATTCGCGAGCTTGGCTGCCGGCCGGGCGTGGCGCTCAACCCGGCCACGCCGGTCAGCGTGCTGGAAGACATTCTGGAGGACCTTGACCTGGTGCTGATTATGTCGGTCAACCCTGGCTTTGGCGGCCAGTCGTTTATCGAGCGCAGCCTCAGCAAGCTTCAGGCGGTGCGGGCGCTGGTCGATCAGCGCGGGCTGGAGATGATTATTCAGGTCGATGGGGGCGTCAAATCTAGCAATGCCCGTGCCATTGTCGCGGCCGGCGCGACCAATCTGGTGGTCGGATCGGCCTTCTACTCGCCGAAACTTACGCCTGCCCAGGCGTGGGAGGAGTTCGCCGCAGCCTTAACCTGACGTTAATATTACCCCGCAACTTCACCCTCACGGGGGATATGGATTTCAGAATAAAGGCCTATACTAAGCGCATCTCCTTCTCCTCTCTTCTCTCGCTTACGCCTCGCTTTTGCGAGGCGTAGGCGTTTTAGCGGATGTTTCCCGCAACGCGGGCCGCCCCACACCTATTTTTCGCTACTTAACGCAACAAGCTTCGCGATTGTGTTATAAACTCGCGTCGTCGCCGCCACCTTGAGCTTTCGTTCGATGAAATTGTTGTTTAGCTTGCCGGCGCTGTAGGTGGTGGCACAGTGTATGTACACCATATCCCTGATCACTTTCACCTCGTCGGGGGTATATCCGGGGGCCAAAAACTGCTTGACAAGATCCTCCTCGGGGATAGTGGCAAGCAGGGTGAAATGTAGTTTTGCAGTATCAGCGTTCGGAAATGGATTGGCCGCAAAGATCGTGCGAAACTGCTCGACCGTTCGTGCCAGAACGGCAATATCCCCGCCAAAATCCTGCTCAATAACCTCATGCACAAGGTGTTCAAGCTCCAGCTGGCTTAGTGGTGATGTGGCAATGATGTTGCCACTTTGAATGTAGGTCTGTACATCCAAGAGTCCAGCCTGCTCAAGCGCTGCGCGCAATGGCGCCATCAGCACCTTGTTTTTACCGGTTGGCATAACGCCGCGTAGCAGAATGATATAGGTTTGCATTCGTTCGATCCTTACACTTGTGCTGGTGTAACAGCTTGCACTTCGTTCAAATCAACATCTGGTCCGCCAGCTGAATCATTGTAATTTATAGCAAGATGAGGTGGTGATTGGTATTGAAACAGACGTATTATGCTTTACAGATAAGCCGCCTTTGTTAGCCTGAATTTCCCACTGCAATGCTCTATAGTCGTAATGGAATCCAATATGAAGTGTATTGATTAATCTACGTATCAGCACCGCTGGTCGGCTGCTGCCTCGGCTTCGGCTGGAGCTGGCCGTGGCGCAGCGTGGTTCTGGCCGCCAGCATCAGCAGCGCGGTCTCGCCGACATTCCACCAGAAGTGGACATCGAGGCGCGGCGCGGTCTTGATGGCCGGCGCCAGGTTGCAGATAAAGGCCACCGCCGGCTGCTGGTTGGCCGTGCGGTTCAGCCAGCCGCCCGCGCCCAAAATCCCCGGCAGCCCCTGGGCGCCACCGGACTGGACGTAGTGCATGAAGAGGTAGCTGTGCTCGAAGGTGTGGGCGCCGGCCCAGGCCAGCAGCAGCCAGGCCCAGGGATTGCGCATGCCTTTGGCCACCAGGTAGCCTACGGTCAGCAGAATGAGCCAGTTCCAGGCGAAATGGATGATCTCAGCGTTCAATGGCGAGATCAAGCCACTCGATAGCTTGGCCGGCATCCGCAACATATGAAACTGCACCCACTGCACAATATGCTCGATCCCGTGGAAGCCCTGGGCAAACACCAGCACGCTCAGGACCATCAGCGGCCGGCCGAACTCGTCCTGGTCGTCCAGCCACTTGAGGCTGAGCGGCCCGGCGATGGTCAACAGCCCGACCACCGTCGCAAACCACAGCGGCAGGCCAATCACCCGCAGCACCAGCGCCAGGAGAAGGGCGATCGCCAGTCCCCTGCCTAAAACATTGACGCGCCGGCGGGGATGTAACAACGTCGTTAGCGAACGGGGTCGGTGGCCGCTTACCGGTAGGCTATCGCTCATGAGCTTTCCTCCATTCCTTATCACGTTTTTCGTTCTGGCGAACTGTGTGAACCCAATTTCCAATCAGGACTGCGGCAATGATGCCTATGAGGATCAGACAGAATAGCATTTCAATATCGATGCCCCAGCGCGCCTCGGACTGCTGGCGGCTGACTGACTTTATCCCGTCGTCGCAGGTGTACGGCGATGGCCGCCGGCTGTAGTCGTGGATATTCGAGACGGTGGCGAGTTTGGCATCAGGCTTGAAGACCGGGTCGATGGTCATCTCCTCAGGCGACATCTCGGCATACAGCCGGGTCAGGTAGCGATGCTCGACGGCGAGCAAGGCGATCTCGGGGTCGCTGGAGACAAATTCGCTGGTTGGCTGGGCATACTCGGTGATAAAGCCATGCCCGCCGACGGTATCGATGACTGCGCCCCGCAGCAGGCTGTAGTTGTTGCCGCCGAACTGGTCGGTGAGCGCCACCTTGTTGTCATCAACATACAGCGGCTCCATATTTTCGGGCGTCATCTGGGCGTCGGCGAAGATCCACACCAGCATGCCCATGTTGGGCGTGGCCGCCACCGCTGTCAGCCGAATCGGGATCATCGGCTGGGTGCCTTTGTAGCGCATCTTGATCGGCTGGATATCCTGGACGCCGCGGCCGCCCTGCAGCTTCATGGCCAGAAACAGCATTCCGCCATCGGTGTAGACCGCGATCAGTGGCTCCATCTCCGGGGTGAGCCGGTAGCCATTCTCGCGCAGCCAGCCGATCAGCAGCTCGGGGCGCTCGCCGCCGATCACCGCAAAGTCGTAGGGGCCGACCGAGCCGCGCTGGTAGATATCGACGCCGCTCTGCTCGGCGTCGAGCTCGACCCCGGTTGAGCTATGGCCGTCCAGCGCCAACCCAACCGATCTCAGTTTGTTGCCGTTTGAGCAGCTGGGCGGCGGCGGAAAGATGAACCGGGTCCGGGTGAGGTCGGACAGCTCGCTGAACGGCCCGGTCTCGGCCACATCGACCAGCGGGTCGCTGGGCACCGGCACGACCCACGAAAAGTCGGTCGCCCCGCCGGTGTAGTTGATCTGAACGTAGGCGGTGATCTCGCCATAGTCCTGGTTGACCGCAAAAATAATCCGCTCCACCGCCTGATCGACCGGCGTGTTGGTGCAGAACAGCCCGCCGCAGGCCGCCGCCGGCTGTGGCTGGAGCGCCACGACCAGCACCATCAACAGGAACAACAACTGTCGCATGGGGTTCCTCCAAAAATAGCGCAAGAGTCCATGGCGACAGTATGGCAGCCTGGTGATTAATTTTCAGTAAAAACCCTCGCGATTAGGCAGCGGATTCAGTGCAGCGGTGTGGCATTTGGGTAAAGGACGAAGAAACGCCAGTAAAGGTTCCATCCTTATACTGGCGTTTCTCCATAAGATTGACCGGCTGAGAGCGATCTGAACCGCGCTGAAAGCCCAGGGAAAGCGGGCC
>JACCRK010000113.1 GCA_013813565.1 Herpetosiphonaceae bacterium | reverse complement strand
GTGATGGATCGCCCAGTGGTGGCGGCGGTCGTCCTGGTGGCGGCGGCGGCGGTCGTCCTGGTGGCGGCGGCGGCGGTCGTCCTGGTGGCGGCGGCGGCGTTCCGCAACGTGGTGGTCGTCCTGGCGGCGGCGGCATGCAGCGCGGCGGTGGTCAAAATCAGGCCCCTGGCGGACGTGGCCGTGGCGCCCCAATTATGGCGCGTCCAGTCGCTCCAGCCCGCCCACGTGGCCCAGTTGAGCTGCCTCCCGTCATGACGATCCGCGAGCTTTCCGAGGCCCTGAGCATTGGCGCCGCCGATATTATCAAAGAGCTGATGAAGAGCGGCATGATCGCCAATATCAATCAGCAGATCGATTTTGATACCGCCGCCTTGATTGCGGTCGAGTTCGAGATTGAGACTACCGAGATCGTTCCAGAAGGAATGGCCGGTCTGGTCGATGATATCAGCGAGGCGCTGGCCGAAGAGTCAGCTGAGAACATGCATATTCGCCCGCCGGTGGTCACCATCATGGGCCACGTCGACCACGGTAAGACCAAGCTGCTCGATGCCATTCGCACGACCAGGGTCGCCGAGGGCGAGGCCGGCGGGATTACGCAGCATATCGGCGCGTACCAGGTTGAGATCCACGGACGTAAAATTACGTTTCTCGATACCCCTGGCCACGAAGCCTTTACCGCAATGCGTGCTCGCGGCGCAACGGTCACGGATATTGTTATCCTGGTGGTGGCCGCCGATGACGGCGTGATGCCGCAGACCGCCGAGGCGATTGCCCACGTCAAGGCGGCCAATGTGCCGATGATCGTCGCAATCAACAAAATCGATGCCCCCGGCGCGAACCCCGACCGCGTCCGCCAGCAGCTTGCGGTTGAAGGTGTCACCACCGAAACCTGGGGCGGCGATGTGCCGGATGTAGAGGTCTCGGCCAAGCAAAAGCTCAATATCGATGGCCTGCTCGACATGGTCCTGCTGGTCGCCGATCTGCAGGAGCTGAAGGCTAATCCCGATCGCCCGGCGATTGGCACGATTGTTGAAGCTGAGCTGGATAAAGGTCGCGGCCCTATCGCTACCGTGCTGGTTCAGAACGGCACCCTCCGTCAGGATGATACCGTCCTCGTCGGCAGCGTGTATGGCAAAATTCGGGCGATGTTTAATGATGCCGGTCGCCGTATTCGTCACGCCGAGCCGGCCATGCCGGTTTCAATTATCGGCCTCTCCGATGTTCCGCACGCCGGCGATATTCTACAGGTGCTCGATGATGGCCGCGTCGCTCGCGAAGTGGCAACCCAGCGCCAGCGTCAGCGCCAGATGGAGCTGATGGCCTCGCAGTTTACCAAGGTCATGTCACTTGATGATGTGTACAAACAGATTCAGGCTGGCAAGATCAAAGACCTCAACCTTATTCTCAAGGTTGATGTTCAGGGCTCCATTGGGGCGATTGAACATACGTTGAGCCAGCTCAACGAAAAGCAGACCGAGGTTCAGCTTAAGATTATTCACCGTGGCACGGGCACGATCACCGAGTCCGATGTCAATCTCGCGGTGGCCTCACACGGGATTATCATCGGCTTCAATGCCCGGCCAGACGCGGCCGCCCGTCGCGCAGCCGAGGCCAAAGGCGTTGATATTCGGTTCTACAACATCATCTACCAGCTCACCGAGGACTTAAACAAGGCTATGGTCGGTATGCTGGACCCGGAGATCCGCGAGGTGACCGATGGCTTTGCCGAGGTGCGCAATGTCTTCCGCCTGCCCAACCGCGAGGTTATTGCCGGTCTGATTGTGACCGATGGCAAGGTGACCCGCAACGGCCATGTGCGCGTGCTGCGCTCTGGTGTGGTTGTTCACGATGGCCGCATCGCTACGCTCCGTCGTTTCAAAGATGACGTGCGCGAAGTGCAAACCGGCTACGAGTGCGGAATCAATGTCGAGGGCTTCAACGATGTGCAGGTTGGCGATACGATGGAGTTCTATCACAAAGAGAAAATTATTCGTACCTCGTAATATCAATTAGCAATAGATAGTAAATAATGAGTAAAGATAGTAAATTCTTTGCTCATTATTTATTATTTGTTCTTATTGGAGATACTATGGCTAAAACAAAACGCATTGAGCAGGTCGCTGAACAAATTCAACACATTCTCGGCTCAATTATCCAGTCGGAGATTAAAGATCCTCGCCTCGGCTTTGTTACGGTGATGAGTGTTAATGTCAGCCCCGATCTGTATCACGCAAATATCAATGTGAGCATTATGGGCGATGAGTCGGTCCGCACCGAGTCGCTGGCAACCCTGGAGCGCGCTAAGAGTTTTCTGCGCCGCCAGCTAGCCCAGGAGCTGCAGCTGCGGGCCGTTCCCGAGTTGCATTTTCATCTGGATATTTCGCTGGATACCCGCGAACAGATGGATGTGCTGTTTCGGCAGCTTGAAGCCGACCGCCGCGACAATCCGCCCAAACTTGATGAGGAGTAAGGTCATAAACCACCGATCACGCCGTCATTGCGCTGGCTGATGGTTGGTTTTGCTTTAAAGAACTATGCTTTATACCACGATTGAACATGCCGCCGAGCCGCTGCTCCAGGCGCTTAACACAGCTCGGCATATCCTTGTGACAACCCACGTCAATCCCGATGGCGATGCGATTGGCTCGTTGGTGGCGATGGGACGAACCCTGCGTCTGCTCGGTAAAACCGTCACGATGGTGGCTCCAACTCCTTTGCCGGGCGTCGCGGCTGTGCTCGCCGACGCCGCCGAGGTGCAGATCTACAGCGACACTCGCACGCTGCCGGACGCGGCCGATCTGGTGCTGCTGCTCGATACCGGCAGCGTGGCGCGAATTGAGCCAATCTATACCTATGAACAGGCCTATCTGGCGGCCCGACCTTTAATTGTGATCGACCACCACGCGACCAACAGCGGTCAGGGCGTGCTGAATCTGGTCATGACCGAGGCGGCGGCGACCTGCGAGATACTGGCCCTGCTGGTGTCTGCCTGGAGGCTGCCGCTGGACGCTGAGACGGCGACGGCGCTGCTGCTCGGCCTAATCACCGATACGCAGAGTTTCCAGACCTCGCACACCAGTCCGCGATCGCTGCAGGTCGGCGCCGATCTGTTGAGCGCCGGCGGTCGTCTGAATGATGTCGTGCGCTCGATGCTGTTCAGTAAGCCGTTTGCCCACGCCCGTGCGCTGGGGCTGGCGATGGAGCGGCTGCATCAGGATGGCGCGATTATCTGGACCGAGTTTACCCAGGCCATGAAAGCGCAGTCCGGGGCCGATGATGAGGCTGGCGATGAGATTACGGCCTATATCAGCCGGATCGGCGGCGCCAAGGTCTATGCGTTGTTCAAAGAGCGCCAGGATGGCACGGTCAAGATCAGCCTGCGCTCGGCTCCCGGCATTGATGTTGGCAGTGTCGCCCAGGCCTTCAACGGCGGTGGCCACCGCGAGGCCGCCGGGGCAACCCTGGAGATGCCGCTCGCCGAGGCTCGCCCGCTGGTGCTGGCTAAGCTGCGAGCATTGCTTTCAAAGGATCAATGATGCATGATTTGCTGCACATTGCCATAATCTGATGAATGGTTTTTTAAATATCGACAAGCCTGCTGGTATGACCTCGACCGATGTGGTTCGGCGCGTGCGCCGCCTGGCCGGACAGAAACGGGTTGGCCACGGCGGCACGCTCGACCCATTGGCGACCGGCGTGCTGCCGATTGCGCTGGGCCTCGCGACCCGCCTGCTTGAGTACATGCTTGAGGAAGAGGGCAAGTCCTATCTCGCCACTGTCCAGCTCGGTAGCACCACCGACACCGATGATGCTGAGGGCGCGATCATCGCGACTGCGCCGGTGCCGCCGCTCGATCTGGCCACCCTGGAGGCTACCCTCCAGCCATTTCGCGGCACCATCACTCAGATCCCCCCGCGCTATGCGGCGATTCGGGTCGATGGCCGGCGGCTCTACGAGTATGCGCGGGCTGGTGAAGTGGTGGCGATTCCCGCCCGGACTGTCACCATCGAGCAGCTTGATCTGCTGGAGTGGACCGCCGACACGCTGGTTATCCAGGTTGCCTGCTCCAAAGGAACCTACATTCGCTCGCTGGCCCGCGACCTTGGCGCCAGCCTCGGCTGTGGCGCCCACCTGACCGCCCTGCGCCGAACCCAGGCCGGAGTGTTCGATCTGGCGACCGCTGTGCCGCTGGCGGACTTGCTGGACAACCCCGACCGTCTGGCAAGCGCACTGCTGCCGCCGACCGCCGCCCTGGCCGGCTGGCCGCAGATTACTGTTGATGAGGCTGGTATTCAGCTGCTGCGCCAGGGCCAGCGTATTCCAGCCGCTGGGCCGGACGAGCGCGCCGCCATTCTCGATGCCGCTGGCGAGCTAGTGGCGATCGTTGTCCGTCAGGCTGGCCAGTGGCAGCCAACCAAGGTGTTTTGAGGCAGCTGCCAGTGCGTCTCCAGAAGCTGTAGCGACCAAACGCAAAGGCCACCCCGAAGCGCTAAACCTCGGGGTGGCCTTTTGGCTGGGTGGTTTTCTGGCTAGCCCAGCGCCTCCATCAGCAGCGCAGCCTCGTCGGCCGAAATCTTGCCGGCCTGAACCATCTTGAGGATGGCCAGCCGCTCCTGGGTACGATCGGCGGCCTGCTCGGCTGGGGTCTGCTCGCTAGCCTCGGCCTGGGGCGCAGCGGCCTGCTCGGCATCGAACCGTACCGTCGGGCCAGTCGCTGGCATCTCAAACGGCGGCGCGTTGAACGATGAGGATCCATCATCATCGGCGATGTTGATGCGCTGGGGTGGCATCGGCGACACCGGTGGCACCGGCCCACGGGGAGGCATTGGCGCTCGTGGCGGACGCGGTGCCTGTGGCGGCCGCGGCGGCCGCGGGCCACCGCCCAGATCCAGCGACCCCAAGGCCCGTTCGATCGCTTCCTGCGCGCGGCTGATACCCTCCTCGGCGGCGCGGCGAGCCTGCTCTTTGATCCGCTCGATCCGCTCGGGGTCGATGCGCACCTCGCGATCGTTGAAGCGAATATTGATCCGCTCAGCGGCCTTGGCGGCTCGCTCGGCGCCGCGCTCGGCGGCCTGGCGGGCCCGCTCAGCGACCTGCTCACCCTTTTCGCCGCGCCACTCGCGGCTGGCATCTTTGAACTGCGCGGCGATATCCCGGCCCATAGTGCTGAGCTCCTCGGTGAAGTCGCTGATCACCTTGCGGAAGTCATCTTGATTAAACCCAGGGCCGAAATTCTTGCCGAAGTCGGCACCAAAGCCGTGCCCATGCTCGGAGGCGCCGATCGGGCCGCGGATGCGTAGATCGCCGCCAACGGTCAGCTCCAGGCGGGCGTCACCTGCCCCCCAGGTGGCCGCCACGACGCCATGATGCTGCGTTTTCAGCCCTCGCACCTCGCCGCCCACCGTTGCGCTCAGCACCAGGCTGGCATCATCGTTGATCTCGATCGAGGCATCGCCGCCAACGGTCGCCCGATAGTCACGATCGGCGGCCCACGAGGTGCGCAGCTTCAGGTCGCCGCCGATGTGGATGGGGTTGAGCCCATTGAGGTCGCCACGCAGGCTGGCGTCGCCGCTGACGTTCGCGATCTGAACGCTGCCAGTGATATCCTCAAGTTTGAGATCGCCCTCAATGTGGCTGATGCTGACGTCGCCAACATCGGTCAGGGCTGTGTCGCCGTTGATGGCATCAGCCTTGAACGTACCAATCCGGTTGCCGCTCACATCACCCTCGGCGTGCCGCAGTTGCACCTCCTCAACATTCGTCAGGGCCAGATCAGCGTTGATGGCATCGGACTTGAAGACCTTAACATTGGCGATACTGATATCACCATCAACATGACGAAGCGTCAGGGCATCAATATTACTGGCCCGCAGGTCGCCAGATACGGCATTAAGCTTAAAGGTTGATTCTAATGCCGGTTGTCCTTCAGCTGCTTCAGCGCCAAACATGCCGCGCAACGAAACATCGCCATCGACATGTTCGACAGTCAGAACAGCTACATCGGTCACGCGCAGATCGCCACTGACGGCCTCGAACTGCAGGGTTGTTCCGTGGGGCACTTGCAGCTTGAGATCATCATCGCTGTGGCCGATCCGCAGCTGGCCTTCATTGGGCTGGACATCGTGGATCTGCTCATCGGTGCTAACGATCACGACATCGCCGGCATAGC
>JACCRK010000112.1 GCA_013813565.1 Herpetosiphonaceae bacterium | reverse complement strand
GCTACGATCCGCACACCCCGCTTGAGGAGACGCTGGAGGCGCTCCACGATGTGGTCAAGTCCGGCAAGGCGCGCTACATCGGCGCATCGAGCATGTATGCCTGGCAGTTTGCCCAGGCCCTGGCGCTGGCCGAGCGCAATGGCTGGACTCGCTTTGTCGCAATGCAGAACCACTACAACCTGGTGTACCGTGAGGAAGAGCGCGAGATGCTGCCGCTGTGTCGCGCCGAGGGCATCGGCGTGATCCCGTGGAGTCCGCTGGCGCGCGGCTTCCTGGCCGGCAATCGGCGCCGTGGCGACAAGGGCGATACCCTGCGGGCCAAAACCGATGATTTCTCTCACGCAATGTACTATCAGGATAGCGACTTCACGGTCGTCGAGCGGGTGGTTGAGCTGGCCGAGCGGCGTGAGTCGACGCCGGCGCAGATTGCGCTGGCCTGGCTCCTGCATCAGCCGGGTGTCACCGCGCCGATCGTTGGCGCCAGCAAAATGCCCCACCTGGACGAGGCGCTCAAGGCGCTGCGGATCAAGCTCAGCGCTGAAGAGTGCGCCTTCCTTGAGGAGCCATATCAGCCGCATCGGGTGCTGGGACATAGCTAGCTGCGGGGTTGATTTTTACCCTATTTTCATTTTTGTGA
The DNA here is from genome assembly GCA_013813565.1 of Herpetosiphonaceae bacterium. Classification (GTDB taxonomy): domain Bacteria; phylum Chloroflexota; class Chloroflexia; order Chloroflexales; family Herpetosiphonaceae; genus JACCRK01. The sequence continues at coordinate 17,845 of JACCRK010000112.1, read as the reverse complement.
CCAATACCCATGCTACAATGCCAGGGCAAAGCCTGAATCGCGAATCGGGTTTTACCCTGGCTGATTATTTTAGGGCTGGGCCTTTGGCCCAAAAGATGAAGATGAAGAAAACTGCGTTATTGCTCCTCATTCTTATATTGATGTTGAACGCCTGTGGCGGCAAGACTGCGCTGGTCATCACCCAGCCTACCCCGACAGCGGCGCCGCTCTCGCCCGCCGCACTGCTCAGCGATGCCGATGTGCAGCGCGAGCTTGGTGATGTCGATCAGGCCGCCAGCGATTATCAGCGGATTGTGACCGAGTATCCCCAGTCTCCCGAGGCACGGGTCGCCCGCTATGGGCTGGCCTACAGCGCCTATCTGCGCGCCGATTGGGCCGCCGCCCGATCGCTGCTGAGCGCATTTATTGCCGAGGAAGGCAGCGATCACTATCACGCGCGGGCCTTGTTTCTGCTGGCGCGGGTTGCTGAGACGGTGGGCGATCATGCTGGCGCCGTCGATGCCTACAGCCGCTATGAGGCGTCCGGCGGTGTGCTGGCCGGCTATGCGGCGATTCGCCGGGCGGCCCAGCTGCGGGCGCTCGATCGGCTGGACGAGGCCGCCCAGGCCTATGAGTCCGGTGGCCGCCAGCCGATCGCCGCCCCAGAGCGGGTGATCGCCTACGAGGCGGCGATTGGCATTCGCGACAGCGCCGGCCAGGCTGATCTGGCGCTGGCGAATGTTGCCGCGCTGCTGGATTTTATCCGCTCGCCATCCTATCGTCCTACCACCCTGCTGGATGCGGCCAATCGGGCGCGGGCGCAAGGTCGCCCTGATGATGCCCGCCGCTGGCTGCGCGAGATTGTGGAGCAGTGGGGTGGCGCCCCCGAGGCCCCGCCGGCGATCGATGATCTGGCCGCCCTGGGCGAGGCGACCGCACCCTATCGCGCCGCCACGATCGCCTTCAGCCATCAGAACTATAGCGGCGCGATTGCGCTCTTTGATACGGCGCTGGCCGGCGATCTGCCCGTGACCGAGCGCGCTGATGCCCGCCGGCTGCGGGCGCTGGCCCGCCGCGAGAACAGCGATTTCGCCAGTGCCCAGGCGGAGCTTCAGGCCCTGGCCGATGAGCAGCCCGACACCCCGGCCGGGCGCCAGGCCCGCCTCGATGCAATCCAGACCCGTGGCCAGAGCGGCGACCGCGAGGGCGCTCTGGCCGCCTATCGCGCCTTCGCCGAGAGCTACCCCGATGATCCGCTGACCCCTGAGGCTTTGCGCCGGGTGATTGAGATGACCTCGTGGAGCGGCGACCAGATCGCGACGGCCAACGCGCAGCTGGCCCTGGGCCAGCGCTATCCGTGGAGCGCCCCCGGCCAGCAGGCGCTGCACGAGGCCGCCACCTACGCCTGGCAGACCGGCCAGATCGAGCAGGCGCGGGCGGCCTGGCGCAAACTAGGCGATGCCAACATTGGGCCTCCACGCGCCGAGGGCTACTACTGGGCCGCCCGCAGCGAGATCAATCTGGGCAATCAGGATGAAGGCCGTCGCCTGCTCCAGGCCGCCTACGATGCTTCTCCCAACAGCTACTATGCCGCCCGCGCCGCCGACATGCTCCAACTCAACGATCAGGGGAGTCTGGCGATTGGCGCCCCGATCAGCGCGGAGGCCGAGGCGGCTGGCAGCGCCTGGATCGCCAGCTGGGCGTCTGATGCGCCAACCAATACGATCGATGTCGCGCCGTATCGCGAGCGGGCGCTGGAGCTGCACCTGGTGGATCTGCGTGCCGAGTCGCTGGCGGAGTGGATTGCGGCCCGCGATGCGGCGGACGATAACCCCCACGCCCTTTATTCAGTGGCTCTGGCCGCCCTGCGCGCCGACTCGCCCTACGCGGCTGTCTCAAGCGCCCAGCGGCTGGTGGCGCTCGCCCCGGTGGCGGCGGGTGAGCCGCCGGTCGCCATTCGCCAGCTGCTCTATCCGACCCCCTACGCGACGGCAGTTCTGACCGAATCGCAGGCGTTTGCCATCGATCCACGGGTTCTGTACGCGCTGATGCGCCAGGAAAGTATCTTCAACCCCGACGCAACTTCGTGGGTTGGCGCCCGTGGGCTGGCCCAGGTGATGCCGCAGACCGGGGCCGGAATCGCTCAGAACCTGGGCATCGATGGCTTCGACCCCGATGACCTCTACCACCCGGTCGTCTCGATTCGCTTCGGGGCCTTCTACATTGGGGCGCAGATCGAGCGGATGAACGGCAGCGTTCAGGCGGCGCTGGCCGGCTACAACGGCGGACCGGGCAACGCCGAGCGCTGGGCCGGCGGAAACACTGTCGCCGACCCCGACCTGTTTCTGCAAACGATTGACTACCCGGAGACGAGCCACTACGTCGAGGTGGTCTACGCCAACTATGGCGCCTATCGGCGCCTGTACGGCCGCTGATCGCCTGTCCTGCGCACTCCTGGGGTGTGACGGTATGCCCGGAACTTCGCTACTTTGGCGCGATATTGACTATGCTGGAGCAAAAGCCGAATGCAGGACCATCATCCATCGTCCGATCGCGCCGCCCGGATTGCCATACTGCTTGCCGCGATGTCGACGGAAGATCAGCACCTGGCCCTGGCGGCGGTCGAGCGCTATGCCACCCACGCGCCCCATGGCGGCCCGCTGACCTGGCTGCTCGGCATCCACTACACCGAGGTCGGCGCTGGGTATGCCGGCTGTACGGTCGACGTCGATCGAGCCCACCATAACCCGGCCGGCATCGCTCACGGCGCGCTGGCCTATGCGCTGCTTGACTCGGCTATGGGCGCGGCGTTTTATCACGCCCTTGAGCGGCCGCTCGGCTGCGCCACCCTTGAGCTTAAGGTAAACTATGTTCGCCCGATGGCCCAGGGCCGCATGAGCGCCTCGGCGCGGCTGATTGAGCGCACCAGCCGCTTTGGGATTCTGACCGGGCGCGTGGTTGATGCCGAGGATAATCTCGTCGCGCTGGCCCAGGGCACATTTGCCATCATCCAGCCAAAATAACCCCGGCGCCCAGAGATTAATCTCTGGGCGCTGGTGCTTAATCATCAGCCATCTTGGCGGGCCAGTACGAGGCCTACCCCTACTCCTCACGACCCAATCACCGCCATCCGCATCAGACGGCGCGCACGATGGAGCACGCCGGTCAGCAGCGAGGCCCGCTCTTTGCCAAACACTTTGACATACTGCCGGGCGGCCTCGGCCGGCTCGATCTCAACCCCCTGCCCGCGCTGATAGTACAGGTAGTCGGTCACCACGAGGTACAGATCGCCGATCGTACACTGCGGGAACAGCTCCAGAATGTTCTGGCCGATAATCGCCTGCACAATCGACTCATACACCGTATCGTACCAGCTCTGCGCCGCCTCATCGAAGCCGATTTCACGCCCCAGATTGCGGCCCAGGTAATATTGATGATCGCGGACATGCCGCCGCAGCACCGCGTAGTTCTCGTCGTCGCCGAGGGGAATGCGCACGCTTGGCCGCAGGCGCCCGAGGTGTGACCACACCAGAAAATCGGTCTCGGCCTCGGAGGGCGGCGGCGGCAACTTGACCCGGCGCTTGCGCTCGCCAAAGTTGCGGGTGTAGTCCAGCGCCGCCTCCTGGGCACCAGGATCATAGCCCTCATTCTCGGTCAGATAGTGGCGATGGTCCATAATCCACAGATACAGGTCGGCCGGCGTGCGGTCGGGAAAGGCCGCCAGAATACCGGTCCGCTCGATCGCCTCGACCAGCGGCGCATAGATCGTGTCGTACCAGCTGATGACCGCCTCCTCGCGGGTCGGCTCGTAGCCAAGCTCCAGCGCCTTGAAGTAGCGATGGCCATTGATATGGCGAATCATATCCAGGTAGCCGCCGGGCTGGGAGACGACAACCTGCTGCTTTGGCCGCAGGCTGGCCAGGTCGGTCCACTCCAGGAAGTCCGAGCGCTCCTCCAGGGTGGCCAGGTCGTGCTGGGTGATAGTGGCCAGCACTGGCACATCGCTGACCAGTTCGATCACCTGGGCATCGATATACTGCTGGCCCTGCTGGCGGGCGACCGAGACGCGATGATTGCCATCGCGCACAAAATACACATCGCCAATTTGATACAGCTCAATTGGCGGCAGATTGATATCGTTGTAGTGCGCCCGATCGACGTTTTTCCAGCGATCCTTGGTCACCTCGTGGCGGGGCAGAAAGGAACGATCGAAATCGCTGTAGCGGCCTTCGCTGCCGACAATATTGGCCAGCGGCACCGTCAGGATGCCGCGGTCGTGCTGACCACGAATATTAATCCGCGAGCGCACTTCCTCAAAGGGCAGCAGCGTGCGTGGCTCTTGACGTAATAGATTGACCGCGTTGCGCAGGAATGACAGGCGCCGCGCTTTATTGAAATCGCTGTTGACTTGCTGATCAACCCAGTTGTTTTGGCTCATCGTCGTTTCTCCTAGCGAGTTGGGATAATGCGGTCAGGTTGACCATCGGTGATGCGCCACTCGCGAATCTCATAGCGATCAAGGCCGCGGGCAACCAGCGGGTCACGCTGAACCAGCGCCTCGGCGGCGGCGGGCGAGTCGGCCTGCAACAGTAAAAAACCCCCGGTCCGATCGGTTGCCGGGCCTGAGAGCAGGAGCTGGCCCGCCGCCTTTAGCGCTGCCAGATGCTCTAGATGATCAGGCAGATGGGGCTCGTAGATCGCTCGATCAACGATGATCGTCAGTAGGACAAGGTAGGTTAACATACATAACTCCAAACAAAATGACGCTCGATGAGAGCGTCATTGCTGGCCAGGACTTAATTTGTCAGGGAACGGATTACACGCTCCGCGCCTTACTCAGCTCGGCCACCGGCTCGATCTCGAGCACCTGGTAGCCACAGGTGTTAACAATTAGCGAGCGACCGTGCTGTAGCGGACTCTGGTCGCCGTAGCCATAGTTAAGATGAACATGGCCATGAATGACATAGCGCGGGCCGAATCGCTCGATGAAGCGGCGCAGCGCCTGCGGGCCGCGATGGGCGCCCGGTCCGTCGTGCAGCCCGGCTGGCGGCGCGTGGGTTATCAGCACATCCAGGCGCTGTCGATAGCGCTGTTGCGCCAGCATCACCCGTATGCTCAGCAGCAGCAAACGACGCTGCCACTCCGCCTCGCTATACTGAAAATCGCCATGTCGATAGCGCAGGACCCCGCCAATTCCAGCCAGCAGCAGACCATTAACCTGTTCAACCCGCAGGTCCAACGACTGACAGCCCTGAGGTTTCAGCAACACTGTCCCGTCAGCCCGCTGCTCAGGCGCATCGTGGTTGCCGTGAACATAGAAGCACGGCACATTCAGCATTGAGACCAAAAACTCAAGGTAGCTGGGCGGCAGATCGCCACAACCCACGATTGCATCAACCGCACCAACGCGGTTGTATAAGTTGGCTGTTTGTAGCTGATCAATAACTTCATCACTGACTGATAGGAGCCGCATCGCACCTCACTTTTGTTGGACGCTCCTTCGCGTCGCGGACTTCATCTCGTGTATGTTAGTATAGCATGCCTGGCTAAAAAATCGCGATCAGGTGCCAATGTTGTCCGCCCCAATGCAGGTAGAGCGGGACGGTGTATGCTACAATAGCGCCATGAAAGGTCGAATTTCTGCAGTGCTGGATCAAAACAGCCTTGATTTTATTAGCCATAGTGCCACCCAGACCATCTGGGTGGGGCAGCAGGTTGGCGCGTTCCTCAAGCCTGGGGATCTCGTCTTGCTTTTTGGCACCTTTGGCGTTGGCAAAACCCACCTGACGAAAGGCTTGGCGGGCGCATTTGGCGTGCCTGAGTCCGATATAACCAGTCCGACGTTTGTGCTCGTCAATAACTATGTTGGCGATAAAGCTCACGGCCGCACCCGTCTCCACCATATTGATCTGTATCGGCTTGAAGGTGGGGCCGACGACTTTGAGTCGATTGGGCTAGACGAGCTTTGGGATACTGATGCGATCTGTATCATTGAGTGGGCGGAGCGGATTGGCGAGGCCTTGCCGACCGAATATCTGGCCATTCAGATCGACCATCTCACCGATAGCAAGCGCCTGATGCGGATTACACCCCACGGTGAGCGCTATCAGCAGCTCGTGACACAGCTCAAGCAAACCAAAAAGTCCTAAATCAGCCAGGCACTGTTTGCCTACCAGAATGACGATTGAAGCGTACGCTATGCTTCATACTTCATACCCTTAATCTATGCTTCTTGCAATTGACACAACATCGGATTGGGGCGGCGTCGCCCTGTACAATCAGCCCGGCTTGCTGGCCGAGGCCAACTGGCAGATTGGTCGTGGGCACTCCGCCCAGATCTTGCCAATGATCCACCAGCTGCTGGCCAACACCGCCACCACGGTTGATGATCTCACCGGGGTTGGCGTGGCGCTTGGCCCCGGCTCATGGAGCGGTCTGCGGGTTGGGCTCAGCCTGGCGAAGGGGATTGCGCTGGCCGCGAACGTGCCGCTGCTGGGTGTCAGCAGCCTGGATACACTGGCCTATCCCCATCAGCGCACCGGGCGCAGCGTTATGGCCGTGCTGCGGCTGGGCCGCGATCGGTTTGCCGTGGCCGAGTATCGTCTGCGGCGGGCCTGGGGCAAGGTTGGCGCCGAGCGCAATCTCAGCCGCGATGAGCTGCTGGCCAGCCTACCGGAGCTGGCGCTGGTGTGTGGCGAGATCGATGTGCGGCTGGCGGCGGCGATTGTCGCCACCAAAGGCGCCGGCGTCGTGGTGCCAATGCCCGCCCTGAGCGCCCGCCGCGCCGGCTATCTGGCCGAGATCGCCTGGGGCCGCCTCCAGGCTGGCGAGCGTGACGATCTGGTCGCGCTTGAGCCGACCTATCTGGGGAATGCGGTCAAGGAGCCAGCCAAATAATGCGGCGTGTGGTTGTGATTGGCTCGCCTGGGGCTGGCAAATCCACCTTCAGCCAGCAGCTGGGCCGGCTGCTTGAGCTGCCAGTCATTCACCTTGACTCCCATTTCTGGCGGCCTGGCTGGGTCGAGCCGCTGCGCCGAGACTGGGCCGCCCAGCAGCTTGAGCTGATTCAGCAGCCAGGGTGGATTATGGATGGCTACTATGGCGGCACGATTGATATTCGCTATGGCGCCGCCGATACGATTATTTTTCTGGATGTGCCGCGGACTATCTGTCTGTGGCGGACGCTGAAGCGGCGGGTTGTGTATCATAGCCGGCAGCGTCCTGATATGGCTGCCAAATGTCCCGAGAGCATTGATTGGCCATTTATCCAGTATATCTGGCGCTACCCAGCGGCTAAACGGCCGGACGTTTGGCGGCGGCTGGCTGAATTACCGTCCGGCAAACATATTGTTCATCTGGATTCATCGAAGGCTGTGAAGAAGTTTCTCCTTCAGCTTGCCGTGTCACGAGTCTGAATTCTGGATTTTTCGGAGGCCCTATGAGCGCTCTTTCACGCTTTGAAGAATTTATGGAAGGAATGGTTGAGGGCAACGTCGCCCGGCTTTTTCGCAGCCCGATTCAGCCCGCCGAGATCGGCAAGCGGCTGGAGCGCGCGATGGAAAGCCAACAGACCATCAGTGTGGGCCGGATTCTGGTGCCGAATGAGTATAAGGCCCATCTGCACCCCGATGATTTTGCCGCCTTTGCCCCGGTGCGCCAGAACCTGCAGGGTGAGATGGCGCGCTATCTCGGCGAGCTGGCCCGCGAGCGTGGCTTCAGCATGCTCAACCACCCCTCGGTTGAGCTGATCTCCGACCCGGCGGTCAAGCAGCGCTCGATTATGGTGTCGGGCCAGATGAGCGAGACATCGTCGCATCTTGGCGGCAATACCCAGATGATGTCGGTTGATAGCGGGCCGCGGGCGGTCGCCAACCAGCCCAAAGCTACGCTCATCCTCTACACCGACCAGGGCGAGCACCGCATTCCACTGACCACCTCGGTGACTAACATCGGGCGCGGCCTGAACAACGACTTGATTCTGGAAGATAGCCGCGTATCACGCGAACACGCCCAGCTGCGCTATCGCGCCCGGCGGTTTTGGGTCAGCGATCTGCGCTCCACCAACGGCACCTTTGTCAATGGCGATCCAATTCAGGAACGCGACCTTCGCCACGGCGATATTGTCTCGCTCGGTGGGCTAGAGCTACGTTTTGAGGAGGTCTAAATGCGTGAGACGATCACCAGCGCTACGCTCGATTTTGTTATTCTGATCCTGAGGATCAGTGTGGTGTTTTTGCTGTATTTTTTTCTCTATCAGGTTGTGCGGGTGCTGCGGCGCGAGCTGCAGGCGGTGGGCAGTGGTGCAGTTGCTGGTGGTGGTGGCGGTGCGATTGGGGCGGCAGTCAATCAGTATGGCAAGCTCGTGGTGGTCAGCCCCGGCGAAACTGGCCTGGGGCGCGGCTACACCTTTGATTTACAGGCGGTCAATGTCATTGGCCGGCGACCCGACAATGATGTGCCCTTGAATGATACGTTTTTATCATCGGAGCATGCCCTGCTGGAGTGGCGCGGCGATAGCTGGTGGCTGGAAGATCAGCGCTCGACCAACGGCACGTTTGTCAACGATATCGAGGTGCGCGATCCCACCCCGGTGAGCTATGGCGATCTGCTGCGGGTTGGCCGAGTTGAGCTGAAGTTAAGCCAGTAGTTGGCCGCTTGATCTGTCGGTTTATGGCGACAGAGACCTCCTGAGTGTAAAGAGTTAGCTGTGGGATAACGCTCGTCAGATGAGAACTTACCATAACGTAAACTGAAGGAATTCCCCATTCTAGAGCCATAAATCACACTTCTTAGCCAGGTTAATACATTTGCCAGCTTAATCTGCCTGTGATATACTTCGCAAGAGTTGCACAAGGTTGTTGTACTCTTCTTAAACAGCGAGCGCCGGGGTAACCCGTCTCGCTATTTGTGTGTTTATACGGACATCGCTAGGAGATTCGGCTATGCTCACAAACTATGCATTTATTGGCATCTTTGCCGTCGCCGCCATCACATTCCCCCTGCTGCCGCTGGTGCTGTCCTCGTTTCTGCGCCCGAGCCGCCCCACCGCAGTGAAGCTCTCGACCTACGAATGTGGCCTGGAGGCAATCGGCGATATCTGGGTTCAATTTAAAGTTCAGTACTATCTCTATGCCCTGGCTTTCGTTATCTTTGATATTGAAACCGTATTTCTCTATCCCTGGGCCGTCGCCTATGGCCAGCTTGGCCTATTTGCCCTGGTAGAAATGGTGATTTTCCTGGCGATTTTGTCCTTTGGCCTGATGTATGCCTGGAAAAAAGGCGCGCTCGAGTGGATTTAGCAAAGTAACGACGAAGCCCGCATGAGCCAGAGGTTCGGCGCGTCTGGCCGGTAGCTTCATAGACCCGGAGGGGTTATGTCTGATCTGAAAACTCAAATGGAGCTGGAAGAACAAGGTGTGTTGTTCAGCACCATCAACAAATTGTATAACTGGGGACGGCGCTCATCGGTCTGGCCGATGCAGTTCGGTCTGGCCTGCTGCGCGATTGAGATGATCGCGGCGGCAGCCTCACGCTATGATATCTCGCGCTTTGGCTCCGAGCTATTTCGGGCCTCGCCGCGCCAGGCCGATGTGATGATTGTCGCGGGCACTGTCACCAAGAAAATGGTGCCGCAAGTGGTGCGATTGTTCAACCAGATGCCCGAGCCACGCTATGTGATCTCGATGGGCGCCTGTGCAACCTCGGGCGGCCCGTTCCGCGATGGCTACAACGTGGTGCGCGGGGTTGACCTGTATGTGCCGGTCGATGTGTATATCCCTGGCTGCCCGCCGCGCCCTGAGGCCCTGCTCCACTCGCTGATGACGCTGCAGTCGCAGATCGATATGCAGTCGCTGCGCAATGTACGCTGGTATGGTGACGAGAACGATGCGGTTGACTTTCCGGTGCCTGTGTTTGGTGCCGAAGGCCTGGAGGTCGCTGGCTTCCCTGGCACCGCTGACCCGGTCGGTGGCCTGCCGGTTATGCCGCCCTTTGTCAGCCCGGCCCAGGGTGGCCGCGGTGAACGCAATGCTTCGCTCTCCCACCTGGAGGGCAATCTGCCGAAACCAATGCTGAAGAACGGCAGCACGCATACCGTACACGAGGAGGTTGCCAATGGCGTTGTTGCTTAAGGGTGAGCTACGCACGAAATTGCAAGCCGCGCTGCCCGCCGCCGTAGATGTGCGCTGGGCAAATCAGACTGCCGCACCAGAGACGGCTGAGCATGCTGGCGCACTTCCGGTGTTGATCGAAGATGATGCCGTTGTCCATGCCGAGCAAATCGTGCCGGTTGCGCACTTGCTGCGCGATACGCTGGGCTACGATTATCTCTCGAATATTACGGTCGTCGACTATCCCGCCTTCAACCTAATGGAGCTGGTCTATCAGTTCTATAACACGACTGATGGTGGCGCCGATGTGCGGGTGCGGGTCCGGATTGGGCGCACACCCGAAACCTGTATCGTCCCATCACTCAGCCCGACCTGGCCAGGCGCTAACCTTCAGGAACGGGAAGCCTACGACATGTATGGCGTGGTCTTTCCTGACCATCCCAACCTGGCGCGGGTCTATATGTGGGATGAGTTTAAAGGCTTTCCAATGCGGAAAGACTTCCCCAAGACGGGCGATAAATATACCCACGTCACCGGAGAATAATCAATGTTGAAGACAGAAGAACTCCGCATTAATATTGGCCCACAGCATCCCTCCACCCACGGTGTGTTCCGCATGCTGGTAACGGTTGATGGTGAGACCCTGGTCGATCTTAAGCCCGTGTTTGGCTATCTGCATCGTAACCACGAGCAGCTGGGCGAGGTCAACTCGTATCTCCAGAATATGCCGTTCACCGATCGCCTGGACTATTTCAACTCAATGATCAACAACCATGCCTATGCGCGCTCGGTCGAAATGTTGGCAGGGATTGAAGTCCCCGAGCGCGCCCAGTATATCCGCGTGATCATGGACGAGCTTTCGCGGATTTTGAACCATGCGACCGCGCTCGGCTTTATGCTCGGCGACATGGGCGCGTGGCAAACCGCGCTGCTCTGGGGTCTGCGCGAGCGCGAGAAAATCCTCGACCTGTTCGAGTATGTCTCCGGCGCCCGGATGATGTGCAACTATGCCCGCTTCGGCGGCGTTGCCCGTGATATTGACGATTACTTCATCACCGAAACCCGCAAGCTGATGGATGGCCTGCCGCACTACTTCGATGATTTTGAAGGGCTGCTCACCAACAGTGAAATTATGCTGGCCCGTGCGCGTAATATTGGCGTGCTGCCCAAAGAGCTGGCGCTTTCTTACAGTGTGACTGGCCCGGTGCTCCGCGCCTCCGGTGTGCCCTATGATATTCGGCGCGCCGAACCCTACGCCGTCTATGACCGATTCGATTTTGATATTCCGGTTGGGACGGTCGGCGATGTGTACGACCGCTTCCTGGTGCGGATTGCCGAAATGCGGCAGGCCTATCGCATTCTGGAGCAAGCGTTTCAGCAGCTGCCAGAGGCGGGCGGCGGCCACATCAACCCCAAGGTTAAACAGCAAAGCCTGAAGCCGCCGATTGGTGAGGCCTATGCGCGAGTCGAATCGCCCAAAGGTGAGCTTGGCTTCTACCTAGTCAGTGATGGGACGGGCAACGCCTATCGCTACAAAGTGCGGGCGCCCTCGTTTATTAACCTGACCGCGCTGGCTGATATGTGCAAAGGCTATAAGCTTGCCGATGCGATGGTTATTTTGGGCAGCATTGATATTGTGATGGGTGAGGTGGATCGATGACCCTAGCAAATCGTCAAGGTACGGGCGCTGTCGTCCCTGTGGAGCGCAACGATCAACGTTTTCGCGCCGGCCAGGGTACCGCGGCGGGCCTATCGATTGTTTTTCGTAAATTTCGCAAGGCGTTGTTTGGCAAGCCCAACAGCGATCGCTCGGATACTGAAGGGCAGTTCAATGTTCAGTATCCTGAAGAGCGATTGTCTTTGCCCGAAGCCTATCGCAACATGCCGATCTTGCTTTTTGATGATGCAACCGGCCATGAGCTATGTACATCGTGCTTTCAATGTGAGCGGGTTTGTCCGCCGCAGGTGATCCACATCACCCAGGCGAAGGATCCGGCGACCGGCAAGCCGGTGCCATCTGCCGCTGAATTTATTATCGAGTACGACACCTGTATGTCGTGTGGCTACTGTGCCGAGGTCTGTCCCTTTGACGCGATCAAGATGGATCACGACTATGAGCTATCCACATCGAACCATCCAGAGCTGGATGTGAACTACAATCGGCTGTTGCGCCCGGTTTCCTACTACGAGACCATCGCCCCAACCCTGTGGAATGATGTGCGCGAATCGGCGATGAAAAAGCTCCAAAACAATATCAAGCGTCGCCCTGGGGCGATCGGCGTCGACCACGGTCAAAAAGTGGGCGCCAAAGCTGCCCCCGCCGCCGTGGCGCGACCGGCCGATCCTGCCGGCGCTGGCGCCAGCGCGGTGGTGCCAGCGGCCAAGCGCGCGCCAGTTGCGGCAATTGGCAAAACTATGTCCGAGGAAAAACTGGCCAAGCTCCAATCGATTCGGGCAGACAACCAGGCCAAACGGGGTGGCGCCGGCGCTCCTGTCGATAGCGCTCACGCGGTCGAGGCCGCTGTCGGCGTACAGCCTGACACCGCCCAGGTCGCCGCCCCTGATGCCGCCACACCTGGCTCGGTTGCGCCGGGCGCCACTGGCCCGGTGGCCGCCGTTGGCACGAGCATGTCCGAAGAAAAACGCGCCAAACTTGAAGCGATTCGGGCCGCGAAACGCGCTCAAGGAGGAGAGTAAACGATGGTCGAGACATTTCAACAAACTTTTGGCGCACCCTTGTGGCTGGCTGTCGTTCTGGCCAGCGGACTCAAAGTAACCCTCATTCTCGTCGGCGGCTCGCTGGGGATGATGTTCCTGACCTGGTATGAGCGTCGGGCGATCGCCTATATGCAGGATCGCCGCGGCCCCAACCGGGTTGGCCCCCAGGGATCGCTCCAGCCAATCGCCGAGGCCATCAAGACGATGACCAAGGAAGATACAACGCCGCTGGAGGCCGACCGGGTGGTCCACTTTCTGGCCCCGGTAGTGATGCTGGCCGCGACGGTGCTGACCTTCGCGATTATTCCCTGGGGCAACCTATTTCCCTCCGACCTTAGCGTTGGAGTTCTCTTCTTTGTCGCTATCGGCGGCCTGCATACCCTTGGTATGCTGATGGCGGGCTGGGGGTCGAATAACAAGTTTGCCCTGCTCGGCGGCATGCGTGGCGTGGCCCAGATGGTCAGCTACGAGATTCCCCAGGTGATGGCGGTGATCCCAATTGTGCTGATGACCGGCACAATGTCGATGCAGCGCATTGTGGAGTCACAAAGTGGCTTTGGCGGCTTAGGCTGGAATGTATTTACCCCAGTGGGCTTCTTTGCCTTTGCCTTGTTCTTCGTCGCCTCGCTGGCCGAAGGTGAACGCACCCCCTTCGATATTCCCGAGGCCGACTCCGAGATTGTGGCCGGCTATATGACCGAGTACACTGGCATGAAGTTCGCCGTGTTCTATCTCGCTAACTATATGACCAACCTGGCGATCTGTTTCATCACCGCCTCAATCTTCCTGGGCGGTGGCAATGGGCCGGGCGTCAACGAACTGGGTGGCTTCCTGGGCGGCTTCCTTTCCCTGATCTACTTCTTCATCAAGGCGCTGTTTCTCTTCTTTATTATGGTGCTGATTCGCGCCACCGTGCCCCGTCTGCGGGTCGACCAGCTGATGGGCTTTGCCTGGAAATTCTTGCTGCCGCTGGTGCTGGTCAATATTCTGAGCAGCGCGCTGTGGGTGGCAATTATTCGCTGGGATCAGCAGGCACAAATCTTTACGCAATGGTTTGGGGCGCCTGGCACCGCCGATGCACCGAACTTTGTTCGGCTCGGCGTGGCGGTGGCGGTGACCATTATGATCAATCTAGGCGCGCTAGTCATGGTAATGGGCCTGAACAATCGCGCCAGCCAGGCACGTATGCACACTACCGACGAGGAATTAGCACTGGGGCTGTAAAGAACGTATGAAGTTATGAAGTATGCGGTATGGAGACATTCTTGGCTTTCATACTTCATACTTCATATCTTTGTTCAAAGGAATCAGTATGAACTATATTGTGGTTGTTATCTTCTTGATTTTATCGGCCATCACGCTGGTTTCGGGCGTCATGGTCGTTACCGTGAAAAATATTATTCACTCAGCGCTGTGGCTAATCGCCTCGTTTATCGGCGTGGCAGCCCTGTATCTGCTGATGGAAGCTGAATTTTTGGCGGTGGTGCAGATTCTGGTCTACGCTGGCGCGGTCTCGATTCTGGTGCTGTTTGCGATTATGCTGACCCGCCACGTTACCGGCGAGGGTACCCGCATGCTGTACGAGCGCTGGTGGGTGGCCCTGGTGGTGGCGCTGGTGCTATTTGGCGCAGTTATCACCCCAACCATCTGGCAGCAGGGTGCCAACTGGGATGCCGCCGCGACTGCCGCGCAGGCCAGTATCACCGCGACCGGCGAGGGTTCTCCAGCGGGCACTGCGGTCGCCTCGACGATCAACATCGGTGAGTCGTTTATGCGCGAGTATCTCCTGCCCTTTGAGATCGCCTCAGTGCTGTTGTTGATGGCGCTGATTGGCGCGATTGCGATTGCCTTTGAAGAACGGACCGGGCGCCGCCGTGTGCTCACGCTGGCCGAAGAATATGCCTTGAAGCAGCGTGGAATTGTTGAACCTCGTGATGCCGAAGGTGCGGTAGTGCCGTCGATTGAAGCCGAGCAGGCACTGTAAGGAGCAAGCTGATGGTTGGTTCAGTTCCAATAGCCTGGGTGCTAACCCTGGCTGCCGCTTTGTTTTGTATTGGCCTATTCGGGGCGTTGTCGCGGCGTAACACGGTCGGTATTTTGATGGGCATTGAGCTGATGCTCAACTCAGTCAATATCAATCTGGTCGCTTTCTGGCGCTATTTGCAGCCAACCGGCACTGTCGGGCTGGTCTTTGCAATCTTTACGATTACGGTTGCCGCAGCCGAAGTCGCGGTTGGTCTGGCGATGGTTATCGCTGTCTATCGCGCTCGCCTGACAATCAATGCCGACGAAGTCGATACTCTCAGAGGATAAAGTATGAAGTATGAATGGAGTTGGGAAGTGCTAGCTTCTGACCTGGCCGTATCTACTTCTTACTTTAGTCGAGGAACGCTCAATGCCTTTTTTTGATCTTGCGTGGTTGATTCCGCTGCTGCCCCTGGCGGCGTTTGTGCTGATCACCCTGGTGCCAGCGATTGGCCGCTCACGCAAAGCGTCATATACCACCGCCATCGCGCTGCTGGCGATCTCGACGGTGATTGCGTGGGGTGTGTTATTCCAGGCTGTTATTGACGATGGCTTCCCAACTACCCCCGAGCCGGCTGAGCTTGTCACCGGCGAGGGTGCTGTGGCTGAGTCTGCTGATGCTGAGCACGCTGAGCATGTAGTCCCCTTCGGAGGATTCGGCAAATTCTATGCCCGCTCGTTCGCCTGGGCACCCGATAGCCTTAGCCTGAGCGATCGGTCGGGCACCTTCAAAATCGGCTATCGCCTTGATGCGCCGGTCGCCCTGATGCTGGCGATGGTGACGCTGGCCGCGCTGTGTATCCACATCTTTTCGGTGGGCTATATGGCCCACGACGAGTTTCCGGCCGGCCACCAGCGCCAGTCGCGCTTTTTCTCGTACATCGCGCTGTTTACGGCCTCGATGCTTGGAATGACTCTGGCCGATAATCTGCTGCTCTTCTTTATCTGCTGGGAGCTGATGGGGCTGTGCTCGTTCCTGCTGATCGGCTTCTGGTACTTCAAGCCGTCGGCCCGCGAGGCCGCCAAAAAGGCCTTTATCACCACCCGCATCGGCGATGTCGGGATGCTGCTGGGCATTCTGTATATCTACAACGCCTCCGGCTCGCTGACCTTCGGAACCGCGCCGGGCCAGATCTTCAACCCTGAATTTTTGACGGCAATCGGCAATGCGCCGAGCCTGATCTCAGGGATGACCGTCGCCTCGGCGATGGCGCTGCTGCTGTTTATGGGCACGGTTGGTAAATCGGCCCAGTTCCCGCTGCACGTCTGGCTGCCCGACGCGATGGAAGGCCCGACGCCGGTCTCGGCGCTGATTCACGCTGCGACAATGGTCGCCGCCGGTGTGTTCCTGGTCGTGCGCACCTTCCCAATCTTTGTCGCCAGCGACATCCTGCCGGTGGTCGCCTTTATCGGCGCCTTCACGGCGCTGTTTGCGGCCCTGATTGCGGTGGCCCAGTACGATATCAAGCGCATTCTGGCCTTCTCAACGCTCTCGCAGCTGGGCTTTATGGTCGCGGCGCTAGGTATTGGGGCCTGGGTTCCGGCCCTATTCCACCTGCTAACCCACGCCTTCTTCAAGGCGCTGCTGTTCCTTGGCTCCGGCTCGGTTATCCACGGGATGGAAGCGACCGTCGGGCACGATCCTGCGAAAGCGCAAGATATCCGCAACATGGGCGCAATTCGTAAATTTATGCCAGTGACCTTCTTCACCTATATTGCCGGTTACCTGGCTCTAGCGGGTATTTTCCCCTTTGCTGGCTTCTGGTCAAAAGATGAAATTGTGGCTGATGCGCTCAAAGAAAGTCACTATGTTGTCTACGGTGTGCTAACTGCGGCGGCATTCCTGACCGCGTTCTACATGACTCGTCAGATTATGGTGGTGTTCTTTGGTAAGTTCCGGGGCTACGACCCACGGCCGAATGACATCGATCATAGCGAGGCGGTGGCAGTGGCTGCTCACGCTCACGATGATCACGCCGATCATGGCCATCACGCCCACACCGCCCACGATCCGCACGAGTCGCCGCGCTCGATGACCGGGCCGCTGATTGTGCTGGCGCTCTTTGCAACCCTGGCTGGCTTTGTCAATGCAGGGATGTTTGGAATTCACTGGCTCTCAGATTTTCTCAATCAGAAGGCGCCCGAATTTACTCCAACCGCACCGCTGATTGCAACGGTGACCGCGTTGCTGGGGATTTTCCTCGGCTACCTGGTTTATCGCAACGCCTTTGCCCGTGCGACCGACCGCGATCCGCTGGCGCGGGCGCTGGGGCCAATCTGGGTGCTGCTGGAAAATAAATTCTACGTTGACGAGATCTATAACAAGACCATTATCGCCCTGACCTACGGCGCGGGCTGGCTGCTGAGCTGGATCGACCGCCACGTGGTGGACCGCGTGGTCAACCTGACTGGTCTGGTGACCCTGTTCATCGGGCGCTTCAACTTCATCATCGACGACTTCACCCTCAACACCGGCACGGATGCGATGGGCGAGGGCACGATTATCGTTGGCGACGGCGTTCGCCAATCCGCGACGGGTAAAATTCAAGACTATGGCGCGTACATCTTCGGTGGCGTGGTTGTGGTCGCCTTGATCTACTTGTACGCCTTCTAGGAGCTTGCATGTTGCTGACTGATTTTCTCAAAACGAGTGAGTGGATGCCAACCACGTTGCTGGCATTGTCACCGCTCATCGGCATGGTGCTGGCCCTGGTGTGGCCGGGCAAGGACGATCGCACGGTGCGCTGGGGCGTGTTCGCCTGGAGCCTCGTGCCGCTTGGGTTGGTGCTGTTCCTCTGGTTCAGCGGCCAGTTCAACCCGGCCCTGCTGAGCACAGCCGGCGATCAGGCCATGATTCAACAGGTCGATCGGGTGCAGTGGATTCCGTTTCTCAACGCGCAGTACTTCGTTGGCCTCGATGGGATGAACTTCCCGCTGATTCTGCTGACCGTGGCGCTGACGCCATTCTGTATTCTAGCCTCGTTCGGCATCAAAACCCGCCCGCGGGTGTATCT
>JACCRK010000244.1 GCA_013813565.1 Herpetosiphonaceae bacterium | reverse complement strand
AAAAAGATAAACAGCACCCCGAAGAACGCCATCAGCAGCGCGCCCATGCGAAAGGACTCATAGCCGCTCTCACGGGCGATATCCGGCCGCTTGGCCCCCATGGACTGGCCGACCAGGGTTGTCGCCGCCACCGCGATGCCCATGCCCGGCAGGAACGAGATGCTCTCGATGGTGATGATGGTGGTGTGGGCGGCGTAGGCGGTCGTGCCGATGCCGGTGATGAAGTGGACAAACACCAGCAGCGCCGCCTGAAAGACGAACTGCTCGGCGCCGTAGGGCAGGCCCTGGCGCAGAATTCGCCACATCAGGGCGCGTTCAGGGCGGGGCACTTGGCTGACGCGCAGGCCGGAGCGTCCCCGGATCAGCATCGCAATGATGATCAGGCCGCCGACCGACTGCCCGATGCCGGCGCCGATCGCGGCGCCGTTGATGCCTAGCGCCGGCAGGCCAGCGTTGCCGTTGACCAGCAGCGATGACAGCACCGCGTTGATGCCATTGACGACCAGCATCACCAGCAGCGGCGTGCGGGTGTCGCCGGATCCCCGCAGCGCGGCGTTGCCAATAAACAGCAGCGCGGTCAGCGGAAAGGCCAGCGTGGAGATGCGCAGGTAGCCCGCCCCATTCTGGCGCACCTCCGGCGCCGCGCCGAGGATCGCCAGCAGCTGGGGCGCAAACACATAGGCCAGCAGCAGCGCCAGCCCGCCCATCAGCAGGCCGATCAGCAGGGCCTGGCGCAGCGCCCGGTTGGCGAGATCGCGCTCGCCGGCGCCGACAAAGCGCGCCACCACGACCGTGCAGCCCAGCGCCACCGCCATAAACAGTGTCATCAGCGTCCAGTTGATCTGGCCGGCGATGCCCACCGATGCCAGGGCCGTCTCGCGGCTGTAGCCCATCTGGGCCGCGACCGCCAGGCTCAGATGGCCGACTACATAGGTGTCCACCAGCCCGACCATTAGACTTAAAAGTTGCTCGCCCACCGCGGGCAGCCCCAGGCGCAGAACAATCCCGCGCTGGGAGCCGCGCGCAACAGTGGAGGGTACTGGAATAGACATGAATCCTCTCGATGATATGTGAATATCATCATAATACCGCAAGTTGATCATTAGTGGCTAGCAGCTGGTGGGTAGTGAGATTATAACTAGGCGCTAGCTGCTAGCGGCTAAAACATCGTATTCGGATTGGCGGTGGACTCCGGCACAATCTGCAGCACGTCCCAGTGCTCGACGATCTTGCCCTGGGCGTCAAAGCGGAAGATATCGATGCCAGCCCAGGAGTGATCCCCCGGCCACTCCTGCAGGCAGTGCAGCACGACATAGTCGCCCTCGGCGATGACGCGCTTGAAATGCACCCGCTTGCCGGGATACTCCGCCGCCATCCGAGTGAAGTACTCGATGAACGCGGCCTTGCCATCGGCAACGGCCGGGTTATGCTGAATGTACTCCGCGCCAACGTAGCGCATGATCGCCGCGGCGGGCTGGCACTGATTAAACATCAGATTATAGAAGGCCACCGCGTTCTGTTTGTTCGCCTCAAGCCGATCGTCCATGTCAGGTGCCTCCGCAATAAAAAAGAGCACGAAGGAGTGATGCTTCGTGCTCCCTAGTAGCTAGCTACTAGCTGCTAGTCGCTAGCTGCTTTTATCGTTCAGCGCCGCGATGCCGGGCAGGGTCTTGCCCTCCAGCAGCTCCAGGCTGGCGCCGCCGCCAGTTGAGATATGGCTCATCTTGTCGGCCAGGTCCATCTGCTCGACCGCCGCCACCGAGTCGCCGCCGCCGATGATGCTGATCGTGTCGCTGTCGGCCAGCGCCTGTGCGACCGCCCGCGTGCCAGCCGCGAACGGCTCCAGCTCAAACACACCCATCGGCCCATTCCAGATCACCGTCTTGGCGCCCTGGATGATCTGGGCGAAGGTCTGGCGGGTCTCCGGGCCGATATCCAGAATGCGCCAGCCGTCCGGCACATCGTCAACGCTGACCGTCTTGTGATTGGCCTCGGCGCTGAAGGCATCGGCGATCACGACATCGGTTGGCAGTGCTAGATTCACGCCGCGCCCCTGGGCCTGATCGAGCAGCCGGCGGGCCTCCGGCACGCTGGCTGGCTCGGCGAGCGAGTCGCCGATGCTTTTGTTCTGGGCCAGCAGGAAGGTGTTGGCCATCCCGCCGCCGATCAGCAGCGAGTCAACCTTGCCGAGCAGATTCTCGATCACGCTGATCTTGTCGCTGATCTTGGCGCCGCCGATGATCGTGACGAACGGTCGCTGGGGATTGTCGAGGGCGCCGCCGAGGGCGGCCAGCTCGCGCTCCATCAGCAGACCGGCCACTGCGGGCAGATAGCGGGCCACGCCCTCGGTCGAGGCGTGGGCGCGATGGGCGGCGCCAAAGGCATCGTTGACATACACATCGCCCAGCTTGGCCAACTCCTCGGCCATCGCCAGGTCGTTGCTTTCCTCGCGGGCGTCGAAGCGCGTGTTCTCCAGAATCAGCACCTCGCCGGGCTGGAGCGCCTGCGCGGCGGCCTCAGCCTCGGGTCCGACGGTGGCCGCCACCGTTTTGACCGGCTGGCCCAACAGCTGGTGCAGGCGATCGGCGGCGGGCTTGAGGCGAAACTCCTCGGCCACCTTCTTCTTCGGGCGGCCCAGGTGCGACATCAGCACGACGCTGGCGCCGTGGTCGAGCAGATACTGAATTGTGGGCAGCGCCGCCCGGATGCGCGTGTCATCAGTGACCTCGCGAGCGTCGTTCAGCGGCACATTGAAATCAACCCGCACCAGGGCCCGTTTTCCGCTCCAGTCCACATCTCGAATGGTCTTCTTGTTCACAGGTCCTCCAATTAGTAGCTCGTAGCTGGCAGCTCGTAGCTAGTGTGAGTAATCAACAATTAAGGAGTAGCTCGTAGCTAGTGTCAGTAACCAGGGATTTAAGTCTTTCCAGTGCGCTAAACCTATATGCACTAGCTGCCAGCTACGAGCTACTGATTTACATAATATACGAAGCGCTTTCGGACATTTGCAGCAGCGCGGCTGGATCGAGCATGACATTGACGATTCCGGGCCTGCCGCTATCCAGTGCCCGCTGCAGGGCCGCGCCGATCTCATTCGGGTCGGTGACGCACTCGCCGTAGCCCTCGAACATGGGTGCCATCAGATCGTAGCGCGAGGGTGCCAGCGCGGTGGCGACAGCGCGATCCAGGCCGAACATCGCGATCTGCGGGGTGCGGATCTGGCCCCAGCCGGCGTCGTTGCCAATAATCGAGATAATCGGCAGATTGAAGCGGGCGGCGGTGTCGAGTTCAAAGCCATTCAGCCCAAACGAGCCATCGCCATTGATGACGACGACCCGCTTATCGGGATACAGCGCCTGCGCGGCCAGGGCAAACGGCAGCCCGACGCCCAGGCAGCCGAGCGGGCCGGGGTCGAGCCACTGCCCAGGGCGGGCCAGGCGGATGACGCGGGCGCAGGCGGCCACAATATCGCCGCCATCGCCGATCAGAATAGCGTCGGGGTTCTGCGCCGCCCAGTCATCGACGGCCTTGGCAAAGCGATAGTGATGGATGGGGGTCTGATCGCTGTTGAGATGCGGGATGAGCCGGGCCTCGCGGGTATCTTCATCATCGCGCAGCTCCTGGAGCCAGGGGCTAAAGTCCAGGCTATCGCCGGCCAGTGAAAGCTGCAGCTGCTCCAGAACCGCCCGGCTTGAGCCGATAATGCCCACCTCGGCGCCCCGATTGCGGCCGATCAGCGCGCCATCGACCTCGATCTGAATAATCTTGGCGTTGGGATTGATGCGCTGGCCGTAGCCGAGCCGAAAGTCAATCGGCGTGCCGGCGATGATCACCACGTCGGACTCGCGCAGGGCCTTGCTGCGAGATAGCTGGAGAAACGAGGCGTGGTCGGCCGGCAGACAGCCGCGGCCCATCCCGTTGAGATAGACCGGCAGATTGAGCAGCGTCGCCAGCCCCGCCAGCCGATCCGGGGCGTCGTCCCAGTAGATCGACGTCCCGCCCATAAGCATGGGCTTTTGGGCGCTGCGGATCAGCCGCAGCGCCTCGGCGATCGCGTGGGGATCGCCCCAGGTCTCGGCGCTGGTGCGAAAGTTGGCGGGGATGGGACAGTCCTCTTCATCGACCCAGTTGCCCAGCACATCAAAGGGCATTTCGATAAACACCGGCCCTGGGCGGCCGTTGAGCGCCTCGCGAATGGCGCGGGTCATAATCTCGGGGATGCGCCGGGTATCGGCGACATGCACGCTCCACTTGGTGATGGGGCGCAGCAGATCGACCTGCTCCATCTCCTGGAGCGCGCCGCGACCCATCAGCTCGCTGGGCGCCGCGCCGCCGATCAGCAGCAGCGGGCTGCCGGCCTGAAACGCGTTGGCCACCGCCGTGACCGCATCGGTGACGCCCGGCCCGGCGGTCACCACCGCCACGCCAATGTTGCGGGTCAGCCGTGCCCAGGCATCGGCGGCGTGGCCCGCGGCCTGCTCGTGGCGCGTGTCAATGATGCGAATATTCTCGGTGACACAGCCGTCGTAGATCGCCGCCACGTGGCCGCCGCACAGCGTAAAAATCGTCTCGACCCCGGCTGCCTTGAGAACTTTTGCGACCAGCTCGCCGCCAGTTACCTTCGCCATAACAACTCCTTCAACCATAAGGATGTAGGCCCAGAAAAGGATGCAAGAGCACGGATAGCGGCTCCTCAGTCGGCTGGATCGCCCAGCCGGGGCAGGTCGCGGAGTCCGCGCAGCCACTCGTCGGCGCTCATTGGGCGTTTGCCGGCTGGCTGAACGCTCAGCAACTCTAGTGCCCCGCTGCCGGTGGCGACCAGAATCGCGCCGGCTCCGTCGCGAAGCACCGTCCCGATCGGCTCCTCGCCGGTCCAGCGGGCCACCACGCGGGCGCTGATAATCTTGAGCGGCTGATCGCTGGCGGTGGTGACGGCGCCGGGCCAGGGGTCATAGGCGCGGGTCATCCGCTCAATAATGATCGCCGGGTGGCCCCAGTCGATTGTGCCATCGGCTTTGCTGAGCAGCTGCGTGTAGGTGGCGGCGCCGTGATCCTGCTCACGTGGGGCCAGTTCGCCGGCGGCATAGGGCGCCAGGGCCTCGGCCAGCAGCGCGCCGCCCTGGCGCATCAGCTCGGCGGTCAGCTCGCCGGCGCGGGCGGCGGGGTCCAGCCGCAGCGTCGCCTGGGCCAGGATCGGTCCGGCGTCCATCTTGGCGGTCAGCCGAATGATGCTGACGCCAACTAAACTGTCGCCGGCCATGATCGCCCCGGTGACCGGCGCGGGGCCGCGATAGAGCGGCAGCAGCGAGGGATGGATATTCAGATAGCCGAGTGGCGGAATCTCCAGCACATTGCGGCGCAGAATCTCGCCGTAGGCCGCGACCACGCCGACATCGGGCGCCAGCGAGCGCAGATCATCAACGGCGGCGGCATCCTTGAGTGTCTCAGGCTGAAACACTGGCAGGCCCAACCGCTCTGCGGCGAGCTTGACCGGCGGCGCCGTCAGGACGCGCTTGCGCCCGGCGGGACGGTCGGGCTGGGTCACCACGCCGACAATCGTGTGGCCGAGGGCGTGCAGCTGTTCAAGCGGGGCGACGGCAATATCCGGTGTTCCGAGGTAGAGTATGCGCATAGCACTCCCGTAGCACATCGGCGCATAATGATTGCGCGCACTGCGATGCTAATTTGTACGTTTGGTGCTCATTCTAGCACAGGCTGGCTTGCGCAAATCGAGGCTATGTGTTAAGATACCGCACGTTCGGGCAGTTAGCTCAGTTGGTTAGAGCGCCACGTTGACATCGTGGAGGTCACTGGTTCGAGTCCAGTACCGCCCACCAATTTTAAGAATTGGCTCTATCACCAGCGTGATGGAGCCAATTCTTATTTACATTCAGCATTGTGACGAATTGCCAGGCTGAAGAAAACCCTGTCTCGTTGAATTAGGGGTAGTCTGAGGTTCTACGCATACTTCATACCGCACAACGGTGCGCTGATCTTAATAGGTTGGTAAGGTACGTCAAAGATAGGCTGCGTGTCTCCACGCACACGTCTAGGCTGAAGTTTCTTGCCATCGTGTTGTGATATTCTTGTCTCGGTCGCCAAACTAAGGGCAAGAACACCACAATAAGCGTACCCGCCTTTCTCGATAGCTACGCCGCGAGAAGGACGGGTACGCTTATTTTATCGTCAGCACCGCTGATAATTTCAACCAGGGCATCAGGTGTTACGCCCAGAACCTGCCCAATGATCCACAGCGTTGAATAGTTCGCATCGCTGCGCTTGTTCTCCCACAGATCATAGGCTGTTGCCTGGCCAATTTTGGCTTCGCGCGACAGTTCCGGGGCATTCTTAATGCCCTTTTCTAGCGCGATTTCCTTAATCTTGAATCGTAGCCGCATAGGCCCTCCTTTGATGCTAAGAAGTTACCATATATAAAGACTTTCGTCAATATTTTCCTGCAGTGATTGCCTAATATGACCTTTTATCATGTACTATAGCCTTAACACCACCCGTTGCTTTCGACACACTATTGAGATAGGCCTCTTAATGTCATTTTCAGCTATGGCTCTGGATACGTGATCTTTTCTGAAACCGCAACGATCATTAGTAGGGCGCGATGCGCCTGCGGCGCACAACTATGGATGAACATTGCGGAACCAGCACGATGCAGTAGATCTGTCCGCTACGGTACCCAGATCTTCCCCAAAAGTGTTCTCCTCTCAGACCTATGCTACGTACGTTTTCATGATTTATCCCTGCAAAGGTGGTGATCCGCAACTACCTGGCGACGATGCCCAATTCCCCAGCTACGGACTCATTGTGTGCACCTGGTGGGATTCGCCGGCGCGAATAACCGTATGCCGCTATCCAAGCACCCTAGAATAACTGTGACCATCGATTCTCGTACAAGTGTATTTGATAGATCAAGATGAAAACATTGCGCTATAGTGTTTTCCAACTCTTCTGGGTTAACGTTTGAGTTCAACACAATCAATCGGTCCGCCAACTCCGCCCTGCTCCCACGACATATAGGTCACGCCAAAGTAAAGGCTTGCTTGATTGATATTCGGTGTGGTATCACCGGGTGGTAAGGCTGCGGTCATGACTTCAATACTTAACCAACCTTCCATATTCGATACCCATTCCCAGTGATACTCGCGCACTTCTCTCGGTGCCATCACCGGATTAATAGCTGAGGGATACTGATCGGTATCGGACCAGCGAATCTGCACACCTTTGGTTTTAACGATGGTCATATCAAAGAACGGGGGATTAGTAAACTGTAACGGATAGTCCGCCGGATTAACCACCCGGAGGGTAAACATAATGGTTTCACCACGTAGGGCACAATTGGTGGTTGCCGATAAGGTCAACTCCCCAATATTTGGAGATCCACCATGAATCTTAAGTGGCCCAATCGTCGGTGGCGTTGGCTCCCCACAGGCCGCAAGCACCACCAGCCCGATGATGATGAACAATACCCAGCGTTTCATTCCCATACCTCCAGTTGTATGCTCCACCACCCAGCGTGGTGAGTTCGTAGCACAAGCATACCCGCAGGAAGTGGATGGGTTGTGTTCAATTGGTGGTCCATTCCAGCGAGAAGTGGATGCCTTTGTGCATACCTTGCTGGGTCCAATCCATAGGAAGACACCGCTGATTACGTACAATCAGCGGTGTCTTCCTGTAGTGTGTCGCTATCTGGTCGCCACGAGTGCTGCTAACTCGATCGCCAGCTAGCCGGGCCTACTTCAGAGTCCTGCTGGCGCTGACATACGCTCGTTGCCATGTCAGTAGGGCTGAGTGGTTGGTGCGCTTAGGGCATGGTGGCCCAATTCACGGCGGCCTCGAACAGCGTCCAGGCTTCATTCGTCGGGGTGGCGGTGTCCACCCAGAACAGACCCACCCGCCGTGCATTGACGCTGAACCCGCCGCTCATCAGCGCGTTCTTGTCGTAGGCGAAGTAGACCTGCTTGGTATTGCTGGTCCCCTGCGGGGCCAGGCTGATGGCGTTTGCCGTCGGGAACCCGTAGGGCATTGCCGCTGCCGCAGTGAAGACAGTGACGGTGCCGCTCAGCCCTCCAGCCAATGCATGGCCAGGATTGCTGATCGTCAGGCTGCTGGCCGATGCGGTGCCATAGTCAGCGCCCAGGATCGTGCCGGTCATGGCCATATCGTCGTAGATCGCCTGTTCCCAGACGATCACCGGCACGGTGACCGATTTAAACGTGTCCGCCACACTGCCCGATGACACTGACGAGGAGATCAGCACCAGCATTTTGCCGGTGGCATCACTGGCCGTCGCAGTGCTCGCGGTTTTCACCGTGACGGTGTAGTTCAAGCCAGCCAGGCGATTGCGCACCGCCGTATCGCCAGCGTTCAAGGATCCCTCGTTGTTCACCACAAACAGGGCGGTTTTGGCCGCTCCGCCTGTGGTTGGCGTGGCGGAGGGGATGGTCGTGGCGGTGGCGGTCGGCGGCACACTGGTCGCCGTGGCGGTGGGGATGGGCGACCCGGTGGCGGTCGGCGGCACACTGGTCGCCGTGGCAGCGGGGACGGGCGACCCGGTGGCGGTTGGCGGCACACTGGTCGCCGTGGCGGTGGGAGCCGCCCCACAGGCGCTGCCGGCCAGCGCCCAGTCCAGCGCCGCATTCAGCAGCGTTGCACCGTCGACAGTCAACATCGCCGCGCTATCATCGTTGAGAAACAGGCCGACGCGGCGGGCCGGGGCCGCAGTGATGTTGTTGGTGAGCAGCGCACAGGCCTCGTAGACAAACAGCACGCTGCGGTTGTTGCCGCCGGCCTGCGCGACCACCACGCCATTGCTATTGGGCATGCCGAACGACAGCTTTTGGACGCTGTTCACCACTGTGCGCGTGCCGCTCAGGCCGGCCGCCAAGGGATGGGTGGTGTTCACAATGCTCAGCGTGCTGACATCTTCCGTGGTGCCCTGCTCTGTCCCCACTGCTGTGCTTGTCAGGAGCATGTCATCATAGAGCGCCCACTCCCAGACGATCACCGGCACGGGCGCGGTGGTGAATTTTGTTCCCACCTGGCCCGAGGTGACGGTGGACGAGATCAGCACCAGCGCTTTGCCGGTCGCATCGCTGCTGACCGTGGCGCTGGCCGCTTTGACCACCACCGTGTAGCCGCGCCCCTCCAGCATGGCCTTGATCGCGCTGTCCGAGGGGTTGAGGGTCAGGGAGTTTGCCACCAGCAGGACGGTCCCGGCAGCCGGGGTGCTCGTGGCGGTCGGCACGATGCTGGTCGCCGTGACGGTCGGCACAGCACTGGTCGCCGTGACGGTTGGCACAATGCTGGTCGCCGTGGCGGTTGCGGTGGCCGTGGCGATGCTGGTCGGGGTTGGGCTTGGCGCCGCGCCGGATCCCAGCGACCACATGACCGCCGCCTCAAACAGCTGCCAGCTTTGGGGGGTCGGATTGCTGGCGCTGGCATCGTAGAAGAAGAACCCTACCCGCCGCGCCGGGGCATTCAGTCCAACCATCGCGGCCCCAGTCTCATAGCCCCACACCAGACTGCGGGCGCTGGTGCCGGGCACATGGGCCACCGAAATCGCCGAGGCCGGCAGCTGGCTGGCATACGACATGATCTGGGCCGTGCTATGCACACTGACCGTCCCTGTCAGCCCCGCCGCCAGCGGATGGCCCGGCTGGCTGATGGTGATCTGCGTTCCGGCGGCTGTTTCACCAAAGTGGGTGCCGCTGGTGGTGCCGGTCATCCCCATATCATCAAACAGACCATATTCCCACACCATCACCGGAACCGGCGTGGTCTTAAACGTGGTGCCTACGCTGGTTGAGGATACTGATGAGGAGATCAGCACCAGCCGAACGCCATTGCCTGCATCGGCCGCTGTGACAGCGGTGTGCGTTTTAACAATCACGTTCAGCGGTGTGCCGTCAACGGTGAGGCTGTTGAGCCGATTGATGACCGCCGTATCGCTGCTGGTGACTGATGAGCCCGTGACAAATAAGACGCTGTTGGCTGGCAACGGCGTTGGGGTTGGCGCGGTGGTCGGGGTTGGAGTTGGCGCATCGTTGGCAATAATCTTCACAGTCTGCGTAATGGTGGCGCCGAGTTGCGCGTTGATCGGGTCCGACAAGACCACCGAGAACATTTCATCGTCTTCGGGATCGGTGTCGTCAATGATAGGGAGATCGAAGTAACGATAGGTGGATCCGGGTGGGAACGTGGCGGTCCCGAGTTGCGCCACATAATCTTGCCCCGCTAGGGCGGTGCCATCAACGGTTCGATAGGTCACGGTGATTGGTTGGGCCGATGGCGCATTGAGCGTCAGATACACGGTTGCGTTGGGATAGACTTCCGTTGCCGTAGTGGATGGGAACATAACTTGGAGTGTATCGTTGGCCTTAATCGAAACAACGGTTGCTTGGGTTGAAAAGGTGATATTGGTTGCCTGGGTGATCCGCAGGGACAAGCGTTCCAGCGGCTCGGCCAGCCCGTCTTCCAGAATGGGCAGCGTGATCGTTTGGACCGTGGTGCCGGGTGGGAAAATCAACAGACCATTGAGCGGCGTATAATCACTTCCCGATGTCGCCGTGGTGCTGGTCGTTGAATAGGACAC
>JACCRK010000107.1 GCA_013813565.1 Herpetosiphonaceae bacterium | reverse complement strand
CGGTTGACCAGGCCGGCTTTATGGTTGTCAGCGGCAACTATACGGTCAGCCTGATCCCCGATCAGGATTTTGTGCGCATTGATACCCCCGCTGCCCGCGACGATCAGGCGGCGCAGGTGCGCCTGCGGGGAACCGTCCGTAACGTCACGCCGCTGACTGGGGTAACGCTCACCGTCAGCGACAATGGCGCCGCGCTGCCGGCCCTTGAATTTCCTGATCTGGCACCTGGTGCATCGGCCGACTTTGAATTCTGGACAACTCCCACCACTGCCGGGGATCACACGTTCAGCGTGCAAACCCCCACCGGCGATCGCGCCACCGCCAATGTCGCCGTACTGGCCCCAAGCATCGCGGTTGGCCCGATTGGCGGGGCCGGGGCGGACGTGGCGGCGGGAAGCCTGGCCACGCTGACCATTCCGGTTTCGAATACCAGCCCCGTGCCGGCCTTTGTCGACCTGGCCGCGCTCGATGGTGCGCTCCAAACCTTGAATCTGGAGCCAGAAAGTAGCACACTGGTCAGCCTGCAGGTGCCGATCGGTCCGGATCTGCCCGTGGGAGCCTACAGCGTCCCAATCAGCTTCACCGGCGATCTCACCCGGATCGTCACCGCAACCCTGTTTGTCCAAGGCGCGCCGCCGATCATCCCGCCAGTTGAGGACACTGGCGGAACTGGGGCGGCCACGATTCAAGCGATTGCCGCCACGCCGCAGCCGGTCCAGTGTGGCACGGCGCTTGAACTCACCATCACGATCCAGCCGACCGCACTTGGCCGTCAGGTGCTGGAAGTTGTTGGCCTGGAGAATCAAGTCCAGGTTCCGCTGGTGTTCGACACCCTGGCCCAGCTCAACCGAACAGTCACCTTTACGGTGCCAGCGACCCTGCCAGCCGGCGAGTATCCGATCAGTGTCCGCCTTGGCGAACACCAAACAACCTATGTCGCCCAGGTTAACTGCTGGGCGGCAGCGCTGGAGCTTCAGGTACCGAGCGCGGGAATCCCCCACGGCAGCAGTTTCCCGGTGACGGTGGCTGTGACGGAGACCGCCGGCGTGGCCGCCCCGGCCGTGATTACAGTCCGCTACGGCGAGGTGGCGATTAGCCAAACCCTGCAGCTGCTCCCCTATCAGACCATCCTGACCACCCTGCCGCTCACCGCCGACATCGGCGTCGGGCGGGTGACCACCATCCTGAGCGCGCCGGAGACCGACACTGAGGATCCCGCCTATCAGCCGATTATCGATAGCCGCCCGGTCAGTGTCTATCTCGGCAACGCCTTTGTGGAGCTGGCGCCGCTCCAGGCGCCGGCGGGCGTCACGCTGACCGGCGAGCTTGTGATCACCGGGCCAATTACCTCGGCCCGCCTGAGCTTGCCGGAAAGCATGGGTGGCGGGCTGTTGCTTTCCGCCAGTATCTACTCGACAACCGCTGTGTTTGAAGAGGGCTTGATCGATCTGCAGCAAACCCCAGCCGGCCGCTGGGCGTTCAGCGTTCCGCTGGCCCGCGACATGCAACGGGGGCGCTACGCGCTGGACTTCTACGTCAATGGCGTCTGGCAGCCAGTGCCGTTTGATGTTGAAGGCCCCCAGGTGATTGTCAGCGAGATCGCGGTCGCTGAGATCGGCAGCTGCACGCCGCAGCTCAACCTGACCTTGAATATCGAAAGTGCAACGACCATTATCGTCTCGCCAACGGTTCACTTTGAGCGCATCGGGGGAGTCGTCAAATCCGGGCCGATCCAGCTTTACAAAGGCCGACAAACCATCACGCTCCCAATCGAGCTGCCGACGTCGGTACAAGGCAGCGGACAGCTGTCGATCGGCTTCAACTCGCTGGCTGGCAACTCGGTTGGCGGCACGACGACGATGCTGCAGCGCGGACAGTCCAATCTGATCGCCGCTCGCCTGGAGGGGATCTCACGCAGCGCCCCGGCGAATGTGGTGCTTGATGTTTTTGGCGCTGGCATGGCGACAATCGTGCTGAAGCCGGATCGCGGCGCCACCTACACAACCACGCACCAGCTCAGCGGATATCAAACCATCCGGCTCCCGCTGACCTTTGATCGCGCCGCATCATCCCTCAGCGTGACGCTGCTGGATCAGACCGGATGCCGCTCGGTGCAAACCCTGCTGTTGAGCGAGTATCTGCCTGATCTAACCCCGCCAACGGTCAGCTTGAACGCGCCAACTCCCGCCAACCCAGGCACGCCGACCACTGTGCCAGTCGTCTTCACCGGAACGGCAATCGATGGTGATAATCTCATCTGCTCGGTTGCGGTAAATGGGCAGTCAGCGCAGGTTGATGCTGAGACCGGCGTGTACAGCGTAACCCTCCGGTTGCCGCCCGGCAGCTATCAGGCCAGGGCGCTCGCCAAAGACTGTGCCGGCAATCAGGGTGAAAGCAATCCGCAGAATGTCACCGTGCGGCAGACGTTGCCGATTGTTCAATTTACGAACTCAGCCGCAGGAACGATTGAGGCGACCAGCCCGGTCACAATCATGGTCAAGCTCGATCAGGTGGCAGCGTTTACCACGACGGTGCGCTACTACACCGATGGCGGCTCGGCGACACCAAACGCGGATTATCTGCCGATTAGCGGCACCCTGACATTTGCGCCATTTCAACTGTCGCAGCAGCTGGCTGTGCCGATCATCGAAGATGCGCTGAACGAGTTCGATGAAACAGTTGTCCTGCAACTTAGCGATCCGCTCAGCGCAACCCTGGGCTATCCGCACAAAACCATCGTGGTGCTGGTGGATGATGACCCGGAGCCAGAGATCGGATTTATCACGCCGACGGTCTCGATCGTGGCTGGAAGGACCAGCGTCGAGCTTACGGTGACGCTGAGTGCACCTTCCGGGCGGCCGATCTGGGTAGACTATGCGACTGTCGATGGCACTGCGATTGCCGGTGAAGACTACACGGCCACCCATCGGCCGCTGCTCTTCCCGGCCGGGGTTACTTCACGCACCTTTTCGATCCCGTTGCTCCCTGGGGCCAAGCCTGGGCGGCAGTTTAGCGTCGTGCTGAACAATCCTATCTACACCCAGGTTTCAGCGGGACAAGTGACCATTAGCTTCAGCGAAGGGGAGAATAAACAGCTGTACTTGCCGCTGATCTTGCGGGACAGGTAGGAGCTGCGGAGTAATCCCATAGTTAAACGGGAGCAGATGATGCGAACAAAGGCAGCAATCCTCTATGCAATGGGGTCGGCCCAGCCATTCGCGGACAGCGCGCCGCTGGTCGTCGCTGAGGTGACGCTGGCACCGCCCGGCCCCGGCGAGGTGCTGGTGGAGATCGTCGGCGCCGGCCTGTGCCACTCCGATCTCTCGGTGATCGACGGGTCGCGGCCGCGGGTCATGCCGATGGTGATGGGGCACGAGGCCAGCGGAATCGTCCGCGAGGTCGGCGCCGGGGTGGCGCAGCTCGCGCCCGGCGACCACGTCGTTTTCGGCTTTGTGCCGACCTGTGGGCAGTGTCGCTACTGCGCGGTCGGGCGCGGCGCGCTGTGTGAACGCGGGGCCCAGGCCAACGCCGCCGGCACGCTGCTGTCGGGCGAGCGCCGCTTCAGCGATGACCAGGGCCGGATCTGCCACCACCACCTGGGCGTCTCGGCCTTCGCGCAGTTCACCGTCGCCGCCCAGGAGTCGCTGGTGAAGATCGACCCGACGCTCCCGCTGGCCACCGCCGCGCTTTTCGGCTGCGCGGTGCTGACCGGCGTCGGCGCGGTGGTGAACACGGCGCAGGTCGCGGCCGGGGCCTCCGTCGCGGTGTTTGGCATGGGCGGGGTTGGCCTGAGCGCGCTGATGGGGGCGCGGGCGGTCGGCGCCCATCCGATCATCGCCATCGACCGGCTTGAGGACAAGCTAGCCCTGGCCCGTGAGCTTGGCGCGACCCACACGATCAACGCGGCACAGACCGACCCGGTCGCCGCGATCCGCGACCTGACCAGCGGCGGCGCGGCCTACGTGTTTGAGAGCGTCGGCAGCGAGCAGGTGCTCATCCAGGCCTACGCCGCCACCGAGCGCGGCGGCACCACGGTCACCATCGGGCTGCCGCACGCCAGCAAGCTTTTCGCGGTGTCGGCGGTCAGCATCGCCGCCGAAGAGCGCACGATCAAAGGCTCGTATATGGGCTCGTCGGTGCCGCGCCGCGACATCCCGCGCTACATCGCCATGCACCAGGCCGGCCTGCTCCCGGTCGAGAAGCTGCACACCCACAGCCTGGAGCTGGACCAGATCAACGCCGGGTTTGACCGGCTTGCCAGCGGGCAGGCCGTCCGCCAGATTGTTATGTTCAGGTGATCTCATGCCAGCAGCGAGCATCCCCCGCGGCGACTATCGCCGCTTCATCAGCGTGCCAACCCGCTGGATGGACAACGACATCTACGGCCACGTCAACAACGTGGTCTACTATGCCCTCTTCGACACCGCCATCAACACCTACCTGATCGCCGAGGGCGGGCTGGATATCACGGCCGGCGCGGCGATCGGGGTGGCGGTCGAGACCCAGTGCCAGTTTATGCAGTCGGTGGCTTTTCCCGACCTGCTTGAGGTCGGGCTGCGGGTCGGGCGGCTGGGAACATCCAGCGTGCGCTATGAGCTGGCGATTTTCAAGCAGGACGGGCCATATGCTGTGGCGGCCGGCTACTTTGTCCATGTGTTTGTCGATCGCGAGCAGCGCCGCGCGGTGCCGATTCCCGCCCGCGTCCGCAGCGCCCTGGAGCAGCTCCAGCCGCCCGATGCCGGCGGCTAGCGTGTGAATCGGCCGAGGATTATTTCACTTCATGAAACGACCACACCTGATACTCATCGCGATTGTTGCGAGTGCCCTGATAGGAATAGGCATAAGCGCGTGGGGGTATGATCCAACCTACAAATTATTGGAAGTCCCACACCAATTTGAGCGCCAGATCGTGTTTAATCAGCAGGGAATGCTGGCGATTACCGGCAAGGAAACCACCGCCCTCTGGGATTGGCAGCATGATGCCATCCAAAACTTTGCCATCGCCTCCACCAGCCTGGCGTGGTCAGCTGACTCCCAGACCCTTGCGCTTGGAGCAAACAGCGATACGGTGACCCTGATTCGCCCATCGGATGGCACGCGGATCCAGACGATTGAGAATTACGGCAATGCCAACACAACGCTCGCCTGGAGCTATGATCATCAATTTCTCGCCGGTCAAGAATGGCAGGATGGTATCCTCACGGTCTGGCAATTAACCGATCCCACCCACCCACGGAGTCACATCGCCGGCCGGGGAATCGATCATTTTGCCTGGCATCCGCTCCAGCATCGCATTGTCTATGAGGCCCGCGTCAACGAGGAAATATCCATCATCGAATGGGATCTTGCGACCAATACCACCGAAAACATCATTACGTCCGAAATGGCAATAAGCTTCATAGCGTGGAGTGATGATGGATCGACAATTATTCTTGCTGGCGCGTGGAAGTTTGATACCGGCGTGATTGAATTCTGGACCAACGATCAGGGTTTTTGGACATTGCGGAATCGAATCGAGGCTCCCCATCGCCCACTTATAACGATTGCTGTCAATGATTCTGGAACCCGTATTGCTGGCGTCGACGCTCGTGGTGATACCCAGCAGGATAGCAGAGATAATACGATTATCGTCTGGGATACGGCAACAGGAACGATTGTCAATACATTTCGCGGCCATGCGGATAGCGTGACTTCGATGGATTTCAGCCCTGATGGACAGCTTCTGGCCTCGGCGAGCTGGGATAGGACGGTGCGATTGTGACAGCTCAAATAATCCCCGCTGCTCCATCGCTACCCACCCTCGGCGGCGGGGCCAGGCAGCGGCGGCGCGGGGGCGTCGAGCCGGCGCTCGCGGGTGTCCTTCAGCGCCACGCCGGTGAGCTGGCGCTCGCGGGCCTCGGCCAGCAGGTAGACCAGCGCCTGCTGGGCGGCGGCGGCGCTCAGGCCCTGGGCGTGGATGTTGGAGATACAGTTGCGCTCAGCGTCGCTGCGCCCAGGCCGCGGGCCGTAGGTCAGGTACACGCCCAGGCTGTCGGCG
>JACCRK010000199.1 GCA_013813565.1 Herpetosiphonaceae bacterium | reverse complement strand
GCCGCCGGATCATTGCTGCGAACAGGGTACACCGTCCGCTGTTGCTGCATATCGCCGATGCGCAAAGTGGTGCGGTGGCGGGCCAGCCAGCCAGTCAAACCCTGATCCAGGTGATAGACACCACTTTCACTGACGAAGTAGTTGCGTGAGGTCTCGGTAGCATAGTGGCTGTTCAAGGTCTCGGTTTGCGGATCGTACAGACAGATCTCAATATCGATATTCGGCAGCAGTTGCCGAACGCCCTCGCCAATCGATTCCAGCGTTGTGGTTAGCCCACTGCCAGCATTCAGGCGGGTGCTAATGTCTTGCAGCGTAGTTAGTTCAACACTGCGGCGCCGCTCATCAGTCAGGAGGCGGGCATTACCAATGGCGGTTGCGGCCTGTCCAGCCAGGGTCTGGGCCAGCGTAATTTCACTGCCACTAAAGCTCCGTGAGACCGTGTACATAGTACAGACCAGCACGCCAATCACATGGTCGAGGACCAGCAATGGAACACCGAGGATGCTACGAACGCCATGCTCACGTAGGGCACCACGCTGAGAAGCAATCCGTGGATCGTGGGCGACATCGTTGATAGCCACTGGTTGCTGGGCGTTAATCACTAAGGCCGCCACCGAGCCTGACTGCAGCGGGGTGCGCGTACCAATTTTTATATCTTGCAGATTACCGGTAAACGACTCATCGACCGCCAGGGCGACCAACTCGGTCATTGCGCGCTCTGGCTCCCATAAAAATACGGCGCTTTGCTCCACATTGAGGGCCAGCGTAACATTTTCGGTCAGACGATCTAAAATATGGCGCAGATCAAGTGAAGAGCCTATCGTGCGGCTATTTTCATAGAGCACAAACAGTTCACGGGCTTGTTTGCGTTGGGCATCGAGGAGCCGGGCCGTGCGCAATGCCAGCGAAGCCTGCGCCGCAAATGATTCGAGCAGTGCGAGATCAGAGCTGCTGAACGAGTGGGCAGGGCCCACATGCGCTAACATCATCACACCAATGATCACATCATCATCATGGAGTGGAGCTGCCAGAAGGGCGCTGAACTGCGTATTCTCAGCTAGATCAATGCTGCGCTCAGTGCTGGTAGCATAGTTATTTACCAGCCTGGCCTGGCCGGTTTCGGCAACCTGACCGACAACACCTTCGCCAACGGCGAGCTTTGTACCGACATTTTTGGTAGAAAAGCGAGCTACCTGACGCAGCTCAAGCTTTTGATTTGGCACATCGACGAGATAAACACCACCGCCAGCGGCAGCCAGAAGATCGGTTGCTTGAGAGATCGCGGTTTGCAGAAAATCATCAATGTTGAGTTGGCGTGCCAGCCCTTGCAATGTATCGGTTAGGGCAGAGATCGCCCGTTCGCGGCGTTGAAACTCCTCGCGCGTAATTACATACTGCCATAATACCGAAATCTGGGCGCCTAACACTGTCACAACATCATCAGACTCTTCAGCGACGAGGTTAAGGGCTAAAAGTCCAGGCATTGTGGCCTCACCCAACTCCACCGAACGCCATCCAGCGGGGAGCTGAATGGCGCCAGCGCCGTTGTGTGATGAGGACAACAAGCGATTGGTCACACGTTTGGTTACGCCCCATGATGCTAAAACCGTCTGGTGATGGTCCAAACGAAGAATAGCACCCTGAGGGCACAGGCCACTTTTAGATAAGATAGCCTTAACTCGTTGTGCAAGGGTCGACAAATCGCTCAGTTGCTCGTGGGCTAACTGAGCAGTTGCCGCCATTAGCTGCCAAATTGAGGAAGGAGTTGTGTTCATTGTTGTCTGGCAAAGTCACGGCGCAACCTCAACGGTTGCAAACCAGTGATCTGAAATTTAGCGACCAAATTTGATAACGCTCTTGGTAACGCCATCTTGAACGGTAGCCAGTGGGCGGACACTTTCGGCGGTCTCACTAAGTTCCCGAATATCGTAAAACGGTCCATCGCTACTATTGAGAATACCAATTGAGACAGTCATCAGTGATTCATGGCGCTCGCTGCCATCACTTTGTTTGACAACGATATAGCCACGTTTACGATCAGGATAGCTATAGTGTAACCCAATTTCCTGATCAAATCGTTCAACCAGGCGTTCGGCAATGGCCTTGATCCGATCAGGCGCTGAGGTCAGCAGAAAATCTGGGCCCGTAACGAGCTGGCCTACAAAATCCTCGGGAGCGCCAACTTCATTGATCACTTCGTTGACGAGAATTGCCCCAAACTTCAACACATCTTCGCCAACCACTGAGCCATAGACCTGCATAAAGGTATCAAAGCCATTGATGTGAATCATGGCCAGCGCCCAGGGATCGGCCGAAAGCAACCGGCGCAATTCTTCGTTGATCAGCTCGGCCGTTGGCATACCGGTCACCGGGTGGGTGCGATTTTTCTCACGGGCACGATCGAGGTTGCGCCGCACACGCAGATGGACTTCTTCGATATCAAATGGCTTGACGATATAGTCATCGGCCTGAACTTCGCCCAGACCAATAAATTTATCCTGCTTTTCACCTCGGGCGGTCAGGAAAATAATTGGAATGTGTTTGGTACGGGCATTGGCCCGCAGCGATTTACCGATATCGTAGCCAGTCATATCGGGCAGGTTTACATCGAGCAGGGCCAGATTTGGCGGCGTTTTACGGGCGATCTCAAGTGCAATCTGACCGCGCATTGCCGTCATGACCTCGTAGCCCTGTGAGGTAAAGTAAAT
Source organism: Herpetosiphonaceae bacterium (assembly GCA_013813565.1). Taxonomy (GTDB): domain Bacteria; phylum Chloroflexota; class Chloroflexia; order Chloroflexales; family Herpetosiphonaceae; genus JACCRK01. The sequence goes on along the minus strand of JACCRK010000199.1, from coordinate 9,801 downwards.
TTTAAGCAAACCAGAAATATCGGCTTGGTCTTCGACAACGAGAATCCGTTCCTTATTCACCATTTCCTCCTACCTGCGCCAAACGCAGCGGTGTTAATCACGAAATTGTTCAGCGTGAATCGGTTCCATGGGCCGCTCAGATGATGGAAGGCGACCCACACGCGGATCACGGTCGGGATAGAACACCGGGGGGCGCGTGTAGATGCCACTGGCAACATTTTTCGGAATAACCGCGTGATCATCACCGTAGATGAGTGTCGTCCCGGACTCGATATTGCGGGCGGGATAAATCACAAAGCCCGAACCAATTTTACAGTTATGTCCAATTGCTGAACCAATCACTGGCAAACCCACTTCTTCTAGTTTCCCGCGATGAAGAGTTTTAATCGGCTTGCCCAATAGATCGAAATCTGTACAGGTGTTACCGGCACCGATAAAGGTGTTCCGCCCAACCACACAGAGCTGCAGACAGGTATTTTGGGCCACCATCGAATTTTCCATGAGTGCGGTCATAAATAATGCTGAGCGAAAAGGCAGGTAGCAGCGGTCACTCACCACGCTCAGCATAATCTGTGAGCCCTGCATAATAGTAACATTGTTACCAATCAGACTGTTCGTGATCACGACTCCAGCACCGATGTTAACATTATTGCCAATCTCAGTCGGCCCTTGAATAATAGCACTTGGATCGATTGAGCAGTTTTTGCCAATTTTAACGACCGCTGATGATGAGAGAAAGTGTTTGCGTTCGATAAAAGAGCGGAACCCAATCTTGAGTTTCAGCCGCCAGCTTTCGGCAACATCTTTTTCTAGCTTACGGCCCCAGCCAAACACCCCGAGTGGAGAATTCGTCATGAACACATGGACCCAGTTTTCGATCGAACAGATAGTTCGAATGGGAACCTGGAAAACCAAATCACCCTGGTTAGGAGCCATGTAGCTAGGAATATGATAGTAGCCCATCTCCTGAGGCTCGGTATCAATGATCAGTGTTTGTGGATTGGAAACAACACCGTGAGGAAAATAATAGATATCGGCAACATACACATCGCCCTGCCGCCGAATACCTTCTTGCAGCCGCAGGGCATGTGCAGTGATCATCGCGTCATCAGCAGCAAAAGCCACCTGGCAGGGCTGCCCGGTGGCGCGTGCCTTTGCGATAAATGTCTCAATAAATTCTTTATTGAAATAGAGATTATCCTTATGAACCAGCAACTCTTCGTTGCCCGCAGGGATCGCCGACCAATCGTCTATTTCGACCACACTCTGACAATGACGCGCAAGTAAATCACGATGTAATAGCCAGAGTGGCTTGTTGAGGATCCGCAAATCGCGCGCTGGTTCTCCAAAGGGAGCGATAAGCGTAGGATCGCGGAGAACAATCCGTTTCATAACGAGTCCTTGCAGCTCAAGACGTTTCGACCACTGAGGCCAATTGCTCTGCTCTCAACTATACGTCCTCTTGCCGCAAAGGACACACCGAGCAGATTACAGTTGGATGTCTGTGAGCGTACTGCTCGTCGCCAGCGCGATAATAAGTAGCCTCAATCCGCTTTAATCAATCGGCTCCTTATCGATAGCAAACGCACAATATGGGTCGCCACGACGGGGGCTGGCGATCTGTTCAACTTTAAAGTTGTGCCCGCCGGTCACCCAGGTCAATGCCTCTTCGATAATGCCTTGAGCCAAATAAAAGATTGGATCACTATTTCCGCGATTCCAGAAGACGGGGGTTTTATCAATGTAGTAAACAAACCGTCCTTTGTTATCTTCGACCCGACTTGGTTGATCGCTGAAGCGGTCGAAGGTTTGTGCCGTGGCATTCAACACAATCTTCATCTTCATCGTCATGGGCATGAGTTTGAGTGCCAAGTCTGCCATCCCAAGCAACGGCCCAAATTCTTTCAACCCCAGACTAAACGCATAGCGTCCGGCTCGCAATTCCATTCCTCGGGCGCCACGTGGACCAAACATTGTTTCGGTCGCTTCACTAATCGTGGCAAGATCCTTGAATGAGAACTCGCGCTTGAGATCATTGGGCGGATAAGTATTAACGAGGTGCTTCATCCCTGCCATGTTCAGCAGCGCATTGACCCCTGTGCGGCCCATGACATCTTCCAAACTGAGGAGATACAATCGTGCGATTTTATTGGGATAGTATAGGCGCTCAAGCTCGCCAGACGTAATGGTGCGCTCTTCTGCCATGAGTAACTCCTTGCACTATGCTGTGAGCTTCGCAGTGGGGCAACACGGCTTGGTTCGGAACGTGGCCCGGCCAGCACGCACATTGTACATTAAGGCTATACCTTCGTCAACACAAGTGCGCCTTTGCTATGCCCAAAAAAAGTATGAATGCTGAACTATGAATTACGAATTAGCGGGGCCAAAAAACGCCCCGTCCACGACTCTGCGATGGTACTAACCGCTTCCGGCGGGCCGGTGGCAACAACACTCCCACCCTCGTCGCCACCGCCTGGCCCAAGGTCAATGATCCAGTCGGCAGTTTTGATCACATCAAGGTGATGTTCGATCACGATAACCGTGTTTCCAGCATCAACCAGCCGGCCTAAAACTCCTAGCAGGCGTTCAATATCGGCCCAGTGCAGCCCTGTGGTGGGTTCGTCCAGCACATAGACGGTGTGGCCAGTGCCACGACGGGCAAGCTCAGTGGCTAGCTTCACCCGCTGGGCCTCGCCACCGGAAAGGGTCGGGGCGGGCTGGCCTAAGGTTACATAGCCCAGTCCAACATCCTGGAGGGTCTCCAGCCGGCGGGCCAGGGCGGGTATCCGGACAAATAGGGTAGCGGCTGCCTCCACAGTCAACGCCAGCACATCGGCGATTGAATATCCACGATACTTAATATCGAGCGTTTCTCGATTATAGCGCAATCCAGCACATTGTTCGCAAGGAACATACAGATCTGGCAGAAATTGCATCTCGATCTGGACGGTTCCTTCACCTTTGCAGGCTTCACAGCGGCCACCTTTAACGTTGAACGAGAAGCGTCCCGGCGTGTAGCCACGCAGCTTGGCCTCGGGCGTGCCGGCAAAGAGCTGGCGCAGCGGATCGAACATGCCGGTATAGGTGGCCGGGTTGGAACGCCCGGAGCGGCCAAGCGGTGCTTGATCGACGGCAATAACTTTATCGACCAGCTCCAGCCCTTCAATGCTGTCGTGCGCAGCTGGGGCGGTCCGGGCGCGATTGAGCACCTGGGCCAGCCGCGCATAGAGAATGTCGTTGACCAGGGTGGATTTGCCCGAGCCCGACACGCCGGTGACGCAGATGAAGGTCCCCAGGGGAAAGCTAACATCGATGCCGCACAGGTTGTGGCCGCGAGCGTTGCGGATCACCAGGGCCGCACCATCGGCGGGGCGATGCTGGGGGGGCACGGGGACACGGCGCTGGCCACTCAGATACTGTCCGGTGATCGAGCGTGGGTTGGCTGCAACCGTCGCGACGGTGCCCATCGCCACCACCTCACCGCCATGTGATCCGGCGCCAGGGCCGATATCAACCAGCCACTGGGCGGCCCGAATCGTCTCTTCGTCGTGCTCAACCACTAGCACCGAGTTGCCCAGGTCGCGCAGGTGCAGCAGGGTCTGGAGCAGGCGCTGGTGATCGCGGGCATGCAGGCCGATCGATGGCTCATCGAGGACGTAGAGCACGCCCGAGAGGCCGGCGCCGATCTGGGTGGCCAGCCGAATGCGCTGGGCCTCGCCGCCGGACAGCGTCGCCGCCGCCCGGTCGAGGGTGAGATAGTGCAGGCCGACATCAAGCAGAAAGCGCAGCCGGCCGGCGACTTCACGCATAATCGGCGCCGCGATCAGCCGTTCGCGGTTTGAGCGCAGGCCATCGTTCAGCAGTGCGCTGGCCCAGTCGTAGGCGGCCGTGATCGGCAGCGCCGCGACCTGGGCGATATTGACCTGCTTGACGGTGACCGCCAGCGACTCTGGCCGCAGCCGGGTGCCCTGACAGCTCGGACAGCGGGACGTCGTCATATATTGAGCCAGCTGGGCGTGGCTGGCCTCGTCGGCGGCCTCGCGCAGGCGGCGGCGCAGCTGGGGCAGCACGCCCTCGAACGGGGCAAAGTTACGATGAATCTTGCCGCCAAGCTTGTAGCGCAGCTGCTTTCGATCAGCACCTGAGCCGTGCAGCACCACATCAATCGCCCACTGCGGCAGATCGCGCACCGGAACATCGAGTGAAAAGCCGGTGGTTTCAGCCAGTGAGGCCAGGATCTCGTCCCAGTACTGGCGGGCATTTTTGCCGGTCCGGCGCCACGGCACGATCGCGCCATCGCGCAGGCTGAGGCTCTGGTCGGGGATGACCAGATCGGGGGCGAACTCCAGCAGCTCGCCCAGGCCATCGCAGGCCGGGCAGGCGCCGTGCGGGCTGTTGAAGGAGAAGCTGCGCGGCTCGATGGCGCCGCCGGACAGCGGGCCGTGCTCGGGGCAGGCGAAAAACTCCGAGTAGCGCAGGGGATCGCCCTCGACGGGCTGAATGATGATCGTGCCGCCGCTGGCTTTGAGCGCGGTCTCGACCGAGTCGCTCACCCGCACCCGGTCGGGGTGCTGCTCAGGCGGCAGCGGCGGATCGGGCTGGCGCATCACTAGGCGATCGACCACGATCTCAATGCTGTGATCGCTGTTTTTATCCAGCTCAATCGCCTCGTCCAGATCGAGCACCGTGCCATCGACCCGCACCCGCACAAACCCGGCCCGGCGGGCGTCGTCCAGCACTTTGGCGTGGGATCCACGCCGATCTTCGACCAGCGGCGCCAGGACCATCAGCCGCACGCCATCGGGCAGGCCAAGGACCGCATCGACAATCTGGCTGGGGGTTTGCTGGGTGATTGGCCGGGCGCAGATTGGGCAGTGGGGCTGGCCAATGCGGGCAAACAGCAGCCGCAGATGGTCGTAGACCTCGGTGACGGTGCCGACGGTTGAGCGGGGCGAGCGCGAGGTGCTTTTCTGGTCGACGGCGATGGCCGGGGAGAGGCCGGTGATCTGGTCGACATCGGGGCGGTCGAGCTGGCCGAGAAACTGGCGGGCGTAGGCCGAGAGCGACTCGACATAGCGGCGCTGGCCCTCGGCGAAAATCGTATCGAAGGCCAGCGTCGACTTGCCCGAGCCGGATAGCCCAGTGATCACCACCAGCTGCTGCTTGGGGATAATCACATCGATATTTTTCAGATTATGCTCGCGCGCGCCGCGGACAACAATCGCATTCTGCTCATCAAACGGCATAGCTGTATTCGCTTTCGTGGCTTCACTACGCACGGTTAGGTCTGCGCGGTGAACGTCACCCGTAATCCTGATTTCGGCTGATTGGTCGGCAGCCAGACCCGCGTCAGATCCTGCTCGGGGAGGATCTCCCAGCGATAGCGGCGCACCAGCTCGCAGACAATGACCCGCATCTCCATCTGAGCAAGCGCCAGGCCAATACAGATGCGCGGGCCGCCGCCAAAGCCCACCAGGCTGTAGGCGGTCTTGCCCTCCTCACGGGGCGGCGCAAAGCGGTCGGGGTCGAAGCGGGCGGGATCCTGCCACAGCTCGGGCATGGCGTGGGTGTAGACCGTCGAGTACATCGCCAGCCAGCCGCGTGGGACGTGGTAGCCGTGGTACTCGAACGGCTCGACGACACCGCGAAAGCCGCCGGGCGCCGGTGGGTGCAGGCGCTCGCACTCGCGCAGCACCCGATCGAGGGCCGGCAGATGGCGCAGGGTCTCGGGCGTGGGATCAGCCGCGCCGATGGTCTGGGCGACCTCGACGCGAACCACTTCCAGGCTGGCTGGATGCTGCGCCAGCTCATAGCAGGTCCAGGTCAGCAGCGAGGCGACGGTATCGTGGCCGGCCCAGAGCAGTAGGAGCAGCTCGGAGATGATCGAGTCGGCGTCCGGCTGGTCGGCAGCCACCAGCAGCAGACTGAGCGCATCGTTGGAGCCAGGCAGCGGATTAGCCCGGCGGTAGGCCAGGAGCGTGCGCAGGTGGATGCGGAGGCGCTTGCCGGCGGCCTGGGCGCGGTGGTAGGTCGTGCCAGGGATCGGCAGGGCGAGCGGCGTGAACAGGCCGGCTGTAAACATGGCAAAATCGTGGTGCAGAGCCTGAGCCAGATAGGGCGGCAGCGGGCCGCAGACCACCAGGGCAGCGACCTCAAAGGCCAGCGTCTGGAGGCGCTCCAGGACGATGATCTCGCCGCTCGCCGCCCAGGACGCACAGTGATCGCGCACCAGCTGCACCATCGACGGCAGATGATCGCGCAGCGTGGCGTGGCTGAACGCAGGCTTAAGCGTAGCGCGGCGGGCAGCGTGAGCCTCGCCATCCGACAGCGACAGCCCGCCGCCCATCAGGCGCAGCATCGAGCGGCCCCAGCCCTCGCGCCAGGAGAAATGCTGGGCGCCCGAGGAAAGCATAAAGCGATTGCCCTCGGGCTCCAGCAGCACAACACACGGGCGGCCCAGCAGATGGGTGCGCCAGATCGGACCGTAGCGGGCTGCGCGCTCCTGGGCGAACACCAGCGGGTCGGCCAGCCACTCGCGGATCTCACCGATCAGCGGCAAGCCGCTCTGGCCAGGTGGCGTATGGGTGGGTTTGCGAGACATTCGGCTCCTAGCGCGCTTTTGCGCCGGTGCTCGGGGTTCGGGATTAGGGATTAGACCTTATCTAATGCGGTAAGCCCGGTGGTTATTCCCCAAAAAGGATCTTGATGGCGCATGCTCATTGAGAGCAGCTGAACAGGCTAGCGATTCTGCGAACAATCATCATTAAACCCAGATCCACTCAACAGCTACGGACGGGCACCCGCTAGGAGGCGACCCGTCCGCCATTCGGTTCCACAGCAGCGCTAAAGGTCGATGTTACCGCGCTGGCTGCGGCGTAGCTGCGCCATCCCCAGGAGGAGCAGCCCAATACCCAGGGCAACCCACAGCAGCGGCACGGATGAGGAACCGCCGGTGTCCGGCAACGTGGAGACCGGAGGCTGGCTTGGGGTTGGGGCGGCGGTCGCCGCTGGCTCGCTGGTCGCCGGAGCAACCGCAGTTGGCACAGCGGTGGCCTCAGCGGTGGCGACAGGGGTTACCTCTGCGACCGCTGTTGCTGTGGGAGCGACATCGGTTGGCACAGGCGCGGTAGTTGGGATGGGCGCAGGCGTTTCGGTTGGCGCAGGCGTTTCGGTCGGCATTGGTGAAGGTGTCAGGGTTGGCCGCGGTGGCTGGGCGACCTCATTGGCTGACACCGGAGCCAGCAGCAATCCGACCACCACCGCACCGATCAACAGAATCGAGCGAACGACAAATTGACGTGTCATGCAACATCCTCATGAACTTAAGAATACGAAGAAACCAGGCTGAGACTCTATTATAACCAAAACCGCGCCTGTAGATACATGCAATATAGCGCTTAATCAGCTATTTTTGGGCAAAAAAAAGCTCCGTTGAGTGATCAACGGAGCTTTTCGTGTGGCAGGGGTGCAGGGACTCGAACCCTGAAATCCGGTTTTGGAGACCAGCAGTTTGCCAATTAGCCTACACCCCTGTAGGTGTGCCACTCGGACACGCGGGGGAGTATAGCACAAACAGGCGCTTCTGGCAAACCAACCCTAATCATGGGGTGTGCGGCAGAGTTTCGCGCCAGACTTGCCAGCCGACCTGATTTGCGTGATCATGGGGCCATTGTCATCGTGAATCTTTTGGAGGCAAAGATGCGCAAACCCGGCCCTTCCTCATCCCATCCACCCACCCAGGATATTCTGCTGGGCATGAGCGATTGGCGTGTCCAGCATCCCAAAGCCACTTTGCGCGAGATCGAAGCTGAACTGGATGTCCGGTTGGCCCGCCTCCGTGCCCGGATGCTGGAGGATTTGGCCCTTGAAAGTGCCGCTGCGCACTGGAAGGATCATAGTGCGCAGGAGCGTCCACCCTGCCCCCACTGTGGCGGTATCCTCCAGGCCCGCGGCACCAAATCCCGCATCCTGCAAACGCACGGCGGGATTGACCTCACTCTGGCCCGCAGCTACGGCTGGTGTCCGACCTGTCAGGTCGGGCTTTTCCCCCCTGGATGAGGAACTAGCGCTGCTCCCCGGTCGGCTAACCCCGCGCCTTCAGGAGCAGCTGGCCCGCTTGAGTACCTGGATGCCCTTTGCGCATGCCGTGCGCGAGTTAGCCGCCTTTACCCATGTCCATGTTCATGCCAGTACCGCACGGCGCACGACCGAAGCCGCCGGCGCAACCCTGGTGGCCCTCCAGACCCAGGACGCCGCCCACATCCTCGCCACCGCCCCGGCCGGGCCAGCGGCCGCAGCCGCCGCGATGGTCGTCAGCGTCGATGGCGCGATGGTCCCGTTGCTCCACGGCCAGTGGGGCGAAGTGCGCACCCTGGCCGTGGGCACCCCGGTCGAGGGGACGGATGCCGAAGACGCACCGATCGTCACCACCACCCAGGTCAGTTATTTTTCCCGCTTGACGAGCAGCGCCACGTTTGCCGACTTGGCCACCGTTGAACTCCACCAGCGGGATGTGTTCAACGCGTCCCAGGTGGCGGGGATCGTCGATGGCGCAGAGTGGTGCCAAACGTTCCTGGATCTGCATCTGCCTGCGGCAGTACGAATCCTGGATTTCCCGCACGCAGCGGAATATGTGTGTGACCTGGGAGCAACCGTTGGTGCCGCTGGACGGCTGGTGGCGGTGGCCGACGTAGATCGGATGCTCCACACCTTGAAACATGCCGGGCCAACGCCCGTGCTTGATCAGCTCCGCCCCGTGGTGGCCGCAGCCAGTGATCCCGTCGCTGCCGAGAAGCTGCTGGCGTACCTGGAGAAACGGACCGATCAACTGGCCTATCCGGCGTTTCAGGCAGCGGGCTGGCCGATTGGGAGCGGGATGGTTGAGAGTGCCAATAAGGTTGTGGTGGAACAGCGGCTGAAAGGGGCGGGTATGCATTGGGCAGCCGCGCACGTCAACCCGATGCTGGCGTTCCGCAACGCGGTAGCCAATGACCGCTGGGTCGCGCAGTGGATGGCGATCGAGCAGGAGCAGCGGCACCAGGCACGGGCAGCACGGGCGAAACGGTGCCAACCCGCCGTGGAACCACGCCTGCCGACGGTGGCACCCCGCGCTGAATCCCGTTCGGCCCGCCGCTTGCCCGCCGAGGTGCTCGCCCAGGTACACGCGGAGTTGGCGCAGGAGAAGGCGGTACACCCCTGGAAACGGGCGTTCAGTGTGCGGCAGCAGTGCGAACGTGCCAACACCGCCTAAACGCGAAACTCTGCCGCACACCCTAGGAGTGTCGAGCTATAGCCAAAAGATTAAGAATCTTTTATACTAATCAGACCGATCTATTCACCCCAATTTTCTTCATCCATCGACCACTGGTATTTTCCATCTGGAGGAATGTATGCGTATCTGGCGAATCATCCTCATCATCACGCTCGGCACTGTCTCGCTGACAAGTGTTCTGGGCCAAACGACCGCCCAGGCCACACCCCCACCACGGCTGCGACTCCATCGCGGTACCTTCGATCTACAGGCGCCACCAGCGACAGCTGCAGTCGCCGAACTGTCCAGGGCAGCGCCTGGGGCGTACAGCATTATTCAGTTTCGCGGCCCAATTACCTTGGCAGATCGGACGGCGCTGGAGAAAACCGGGGTCAGTATTCTGGAATATCTGCCCGACTACGCTTATCTGGTCGAAGGCACGGCGGTGCAGCTCAGTGCCGCCGCCAGCCTGCCACACGTCTACGGGCGGACAGCGTTGACTCTGGCCGACAAAGTTGCCCCGCCGCTGCTGCGCGCCATCGAGCGGGGTG
>JACCRK010000106.1 GCA_013813565.1 Herpetosiphonaceae bacterium | reverse complement strand
GTCTGGTACCAGATTGCGCTTGGTGATGGCACAGCGGGCTGGGTTGCCGCCAGTGTGGCTACATCATTTGAGACCGGGGGCGATGGGCGCCCATCCAGCATCGAGTTCAATTTTCTACCGAATGATCGGACAAATCCATGAGTCGTACATACATCGGGCTGATTGTTATCCTACTGCTGAGCGGGTGTAGCGCTGATACCGCCGGGCCGAATCTCGCGCCTGCCGCGCCAACAACAGCTCCGCTGGCTGCCCAGGCTGATCAAGCCACCACTGCGCCGAGGGCCACCATAGCGCCAACCAGCGTCCCGACAGCCGAACCAACCGCCACCTCTGCGCCGACCAGCACCCCTGAGCCAACTGCAACTGCAGCGCCGACCCCTGAGCCGACTGCAACCAACCCGCCAGTGTTTATCAACGGCGGCGCGTATGAAGCCTACATTCCGGCCGCCGCCAAGGAAAAACAGCTGTACCAATATACCTGTGAGTTCGACGCAGCCTGGGTGATCCTGAACACCTACGGCATCGTGGCCAGCGTCGATGATCTGCTCGGCCTGATCCCGCATGATCTTAGTGTTGAGCCGTATTATGTCGAGTCAGCCGATGGCTTTGTGATCTACGGCGGCGACATCACCAGCTCCTACTCTGGCGACTACACCGCAAACTTTCTGGCCCGCTCGACCGGCAGCGCGATGGCGCCCGTGTTCGCCAGCTACGGCCTGGAGACCACCCCGGTGAGCGATCGGGCCGGGGTCGAGGCGGCGCTGCTGCGCGGCGAGCTGGTCTGGATGAAGACCACCGTGGACTTCAAGCCCTGGCGCCCGGCCGTCTGGGTGATGCCGGATGGCCGGCGCCACCAGACTGTGCTGGGCAATGATCACGCCGTAGTGGTGATGGGCTTCAACGCCGACGGCGCGGTGATCCGCGATGTGCTTGGCCCAACCAGCAGCAATCGCCAGCGCCCCTACGAGTACACCGTCGACTGGGGAACATTTATGCGCGTCTGGGAGGCGCAGTCATTCGATGGCCTGGCGGTCAGCCGGCCATAGGCAGCGCCTGATCAAGCCCAAGTTTGGCGGCGAGGCGGCGGTCGGAAACGGGATACACCGCTTCGCTGGGAACCTGGAGCTGCCGGTATGCCTGCTTGGTGAGCGCATGGGCCCGCTGCTCGGCAACAAAGCTGGAGATATCCTCGATCGCGATAATCCACTCCTGGGCGTAGGCAGCCAGGATCGCGCCACGCAGGCCAAGCTGCAGTGCGCGCCGCTCCTGCTTATGGCCTGCCGGGTCGTGATCGGGGTCCCACTGCAGGCGCACTGCCGAGCGGGCGACCGCGTGCGACCACTCGGCCTCGCTGGCGTACACCGTGGGGACAAAGCTGGAGTGGACCGCCTCCTCAAGGATGCGCTCGAACCCGTGGCGTTTGAGCCGGACAGCCAGGGTAACCTCCTGGTTCTCTTTGGCTCCCCAGCCCGAGCGGTACATCATCCAGAGAAAGTTTGGCTTGATCCAGCTCATCCGATTGAAGCTGAACTCGCCGCCAAAGAAGCCATGCGTGGCGGCAAAATGACCTGTCGCCGGACGATATGCCTGATAGACGACGATTGAGTCAGCATCAAACTGCGCCATAATATGCCGGCCATCTTTTGGCCAGCGCTGAGCCTGATCGAGGTATGATTCAAGGACGAGAGCCATGCTGCGCCTCCAGACAGCTGATTCGACGCCGCTATTATACGCTCCTTGATCGGACCCGATGCCTCTATTGCTGCACTGCGTTATGCTATACTAATGGCGAATACCCAGTTCGCAAAGGAGCGTGTAATGACTAACCAACCAACCGTCGGCGAGATTATGAACCCAGGTGTGATTTCATGTCGCGTGGAAACCAGCCTCCGTGAAGCCATCGATCTGCTGCAGCAGCATCGCATCCATGCGCTTGTCGTTGTCGACGGGCCGGGATCGCTAGCCGGCGTATTCTCCCAGACCGACGCGCTACGGGCGTGGAGCGAAGGTCGCGAGTATGAGCGCGCCATGGAGCGACCGGTCGGCGACTTTATGACCAACGAAGTGGTGACCTGCATGGCCCACTTCGACATCAATCGAGCCGCCAGCCTGCTCACCAACCACAAGATCCACCGGCTGGTGGTGGTCGAGGAGCGCAACGATGGCCGCGTCTGGCCGATTGGCGTGCTCTCGCAGACCGACCTGGTGCGCAAAATGGGCCAGCAGGAAGATTAAGCTTAGGCGATCCCGTCAGGGCCGGCGTGAAGCGATCACGCCGGCCTTTGCATTGCTGCGGCAGCACAGATGTGTTAGCCAGATATGCTATCATAGCCCCATCAGACGCAGCAGGAGGATGGAACAATGGCGCTGGATTTTAATCTCATTGGGCAGCAGGTCAAGCAGATGGGCGGGGCCTTGCGCGAAAGCGCCAACGACCGCTACGAGCGGATCGCCCAGGCGCGGGCGGCTCTGGCCGACAACGCGGCCGACTGGCAGGAGTGGCGCGAGCGGGCCAACGCCGTCTACGACAAAAGCCCGTGGCTGCTGGCCGCCCCCGCCGAGCCGCTGGATGCGCGGTTCCCCCTGCCGGTCTGCCCGGCAACCTACAACCTGGCCGCAGTCGACGGCTCACAGATCGACCTTGATCGCCATGGTGCCGCCGAGTGCTTTCTGATCAACCTGGGGCTGGTGGTGCTGCGCTACGGCGAGACCCCATCCTGCCAGCTGCGCTCGATCCCGCAGCTGCACTATCACGAGGACGAAGTGGTGCTGCGCGACAACAATGGCCGCCAGTACACCATGGCCGGGCCGCTGGTCCACGCCGAGCGCGACACCCGCGAGGGCGTGGCCCTGGCCGAGCTGGCCGCCACCCTGCCGACCGATCACCCACGGATTGCGCTCCAAGACGGCACGCTGATCCGCTGGTCGCTCAGCGGGCTGGACCCGTGGGTGCGCGACTATTTTCTGAACCGCTATCTCGACCAGGGGCTGGCCCGGCTCCGCGAGGCCGAGATCGCCACCTGCTCGTACATCAGCCGCCCGCGCGCGCCCGAGGTCACCGGGCTGGCCCGCCTGATCGCCGACCCGACCTTCGCCAAGGCCCACAAGCCCAACGGCTCCGGCGACCCCTACCGCGGCATCGACGACCGCATGCTGTTTGTCGATCTGCTGGCCGATGGCGAGCGCAGCGCGCTGTTCAAAAGCCTGTCCAAGATCAACGCCGACCACTATGGCGACCACGCGATCTATTTCTTCTACCTGAATGTTGGGCGCGACCTGGTGCGGGTCGAGCTGCCCGAGTGGGTCGCCGCCGACCCCGATCAGCGCGATCTCGTCCACGCGGTGGTGTACGACCAGGCCCAGCGCGGCGGCGGCTACCCGGCGGCGCTGGCCCGCGCCCACGAGCAGGCGGTGGTCCGCGAGACCGACCGCCGGGTCTTTCGCCACATGCTTGAGGCAACCCTGCAGCACGTCCGGCTGGCTGGCGGCGACTCGCTCAAGGCGATCAGCAAGGAGTATCAACTGGTTTAATCGAGGGTCGGAGGCGGGGATCGGGGAGCGGTATCATTGCTCGTAACTGTAGTCTAATCCAGTGTGCCCATGTGCATCAATGGCAAGAGGGACCGTGATAGATTTGAATCGCCTCAGTATTGAACAATCGGATGCAACCCACCTGCGGTGGCCGGAGCTGGTTCACTATATTCAGCACGAGGATCTTGCCGTGGGGGTGATCGAGGACGAGCATCCCGTTCCCGATGCGCGGTATCTTGTCGTTGCCACCGCATCGGAG
>JACCRK010000188.1 GCA_013813565.1 Herpetosiphonaceae bacterium | reverse complement strand
AAGCAGCCCATTCTGGATATGGGGCGAGGCGGTGTAGTACCAGCCGGCGGGCGCGGCGCCGATAGCCGTGCGGTAGAAGACACTATGCAGGCTGTTGTTCGGGCCGTTGACGGTGCGGGCGCGGGTATACCCACCCTCGGAGGTGGGGCCGACCACGAAGGGCTTGGCCAGGACCGGATTGAACATGGGAAAATGTTCGTCGTCCCAGGTCGGATCAACCGGATCAGCGGCATTCATACGTGCCGACTGCTGATCACGGGTCGGTGGGTCAGTGGTGGGCAGCTGCGTGAGCGTTGGCAGCGGGGCGGACTGCGGATACGCTGCCGGCAGCGGGCGGGAATCCCCCGACACAACGGCGGAGGCACTGGCCCGCGGCAGCAAACTCAGCAGCGTGACAACCAGCAGAACCAGCGATAGTCGACGACGAACAGCAGACATAACAACCCCTCTCAATGATGTCAACCATGGACCGTGTGAGCAAAGACGTGGCTCACGGCACACCAAATGAGTGGCGGTGCCAACGGAGGCACCGAGTCACCCCAGAGTAATGCGCATGCGGAGCGCAGTTCCTGATTTACAACGAGCGCTGTGTAGGCCCGTGCGGCGTAGATCACAGCACGTCGGGCGTGCCGATCGAACGCCCACGGTTAAGCACCTGTGAGCACCGGATGGCACAGCAGCATGCCACCCAAATGTGGGTTTTAAATAGACACGAAAGAGAGCATGTACATGAATTTAGGATGTCGGGATAGAGAATAATGCTGATAAAGATGACCGCATCGGGGTTGTGAAAATCTCTCAGCAGCAACTATACTCGTACAAAAGCCCCATTTCACCCCACTATTGGTCCTGTAAAAAACCAAGGACTTTATCCCCCATAAAGGGGACTAAAAGTAAATTCCCTCGTTAACTCACACTTCCGCATGTATGTACTGTTTTACGCCACCTCGCCCGTTCCGATCGGGAGTGCTCTTGGGCCAGTGCCGCCGCACTCACGGTCGTGCTGTCCCTTCGCATAGGCCTTCGTCATACGCATTGAGCGACAGATTCTCGACTCGGTCGGCTAATTCATGCGCCGTCGGCTGGGTGTACAAGCTCGTCGTATTAAGATCACTATGGCCCAGCAGGCGGGCAAGGCCGATTAAATCGCCAGGATGATCCGCCAAATACCGCCGGGCAAACGTATGGCGCAGCATATGGGGTGTCGCATTCGCCGGAACCAGATTTCGTGCTGCGGTGACGCGAATCAATCCATGGATCACACCCCAGAGCGCGGTCGCACTCAGGCGGTTGCCTTTTTGACTCTGCCACAAGGGTCCTGAGCGACCGCTCGGCTTGGTGGTTGTCCATGCCAGCGCAACGGCTTTGAGCGTGCTTGGAACGCCGAGCAGCGGCGCGACATACGCCGCAAGTGCGGCGCGCGCCGAGCCATTCAAGGGAATTGCCCGCGCCTTGTTCCCCTTGCCAGCACGAATCACGACGGTGCCCCGTTTCTCTCCGAAGGTGATGTCGTGCCAATCGAGCGCCTGGCATTCCCCGATCCGCATCCCGGTCTGCACCATGAGCTGGAGGATGGCATAGTCACGCAGTGGGTGGCGGCTCCGTTGCGCCGCGCGCAGCAAGGCGTTGATGGCCGTATCGGCGAGATCATTGGGTTCTCCCACCCGTTGGTGCCGGACACCCTTGACCCTGACGAGCGGATTCGCGACAAGGACCCGCTGATCCACCAGCCAGGCACACCAGCGGCGCAGCGCAGACAGATGGAGATTGACCGTGGCCGTCGCCATGGTGCGCTGCGCGGCACGCCGGTAGGATGTAAAGGCAATCGGCGTGAAGTCATCGGGAGTTATCACGCGGTATTCTTGAGCGGCATACCAATCGAGAAAGTGCTGCACCACCCGTCCATAGCGAACGATGGTTCGCGGTGCATGATCTCCATGGACAAGGTCCTGAAGCCATGCCGCTGTTAACGGCCTAAGGGGGCTATCACCATGGGTGGTGTCGTTGCTTTCTCGTTCGTTTTTTTGCATGGATTTCTTGCCCTGATGCGCGGGAATACGCCCATTATTGCGCACAAAATGGAAGAGAATACCGCTTCTCTTCTGTTTTCGCGTATACTCTACCACCGAGCCAGCACCCTGTCGACTGCACATTGGCGCTCACGTATTCAGCAAGGAACGATCCTTCATGACGACCGACGACTCAGCCGTGGCCCACGCGATCCCAGGCGGGACCCGCCGCGGCCATATTCTGGACGACGATGCAATTGCCGCCCTCTATGCCCGGCCGCGATTCTCACCCGAAGAACGGGAGCAGTATTTCACCCTCACCACCGCCGAGGAACGTCACCTTGCCAAGAACCGCGACGACCACACTAAACTCTTCTTTCTCCTCCAACTGGGCTATTTTCATGCCAGCCAGCGCTTTTTCACCTTCACGTTCACCGATGTCTTGCTGGATGCACAGTATCTCTGCGAACGCT
Organism: Herpetosiphonaceae bacterium; assembly: GCA_013813565.1. GTDB lineage: Bacteria > Chloroflexota > Chloroflexia > Chloroflexales > Herpetosiphonaceae > JACCRK01. The sequence goes on along the minus strand of JACCRK010000188.1, from coordinate 2,574 downwards.
ATCAGTTGGTCGATGTCGACCCAGCCACCCAGCCGCCCCTTCATGCCGACACCATTCGCCGCCAGCGAGAGGCTATTTGTCGCCTGACCGGCTATCGTGAGGCAACGGCCGCCGACCGGGAGCGCATCCAGGAGCGCGCGGGGAAACTCGCCCGCATTAGTAGCAATCCGCTCTATGTGTATCAACGCCAGTGTAGAATAGACCCAGATCGCCAGGTGAATTTGACCCACCTCTCAATCAGGCTAAACTTGCGTCAGCCATTTACTGACGGGAGCGGCCGATGTTACGGAGTCACACCATGCACACCATTCGCGATCTTGCTGCTCAAGGGCATTCTATTCGCACCATTGCGCTCGAGACCGGCCTCGCCCGCAATACGGTTCGCAAATATCTGCGCGGTACCCCCGAGGCGGCACCGCGACCGCGCCGACCATCCAAACTCGACCCGTTCAAAGACCAGATTCGCACCTGGGTTCTGACCGATCGCTTGCTCAACTGCGACACGATGCTGGAGCGGCTCCAGGCCCGCGGGTATACGGGGTCGGTGAGTTTACTCAAAGCCTTTGTCCACCCGCTCCGCCCGGTGCGGCCCCAACGCAAGCCGGTGCAGCGCTACGAGACCAAACCGGGCGACCAGCTCCAGATTGATTGGGGCGAGTTTCTCTACGAACAACAGGGGCGCATCCAGAAACTCTATGGTTTCACCGCCGTGCTCAGTTACTCGCGGATGCGCTTTACCTGGTTCACCAAACGCTGTGACACGCCCTCGCTCATTCGGGGGATCATGCTGGCATGTGAGTACCTGGACGGCCTGCCGCAGGCGGTGCTGGCCGATCGCATGAAAAGCGTTCTGCTCCAGATGGATGGGTCCACGCCCCAGTGGAACCCGCAGTTTGCCGATTTTCTGGCCTCAATTGGGGTCACGCCACGGGTATGCCGCCCGTATGCGCCCCAGACGAAAGGCAAGGTGGAACGGGCGATTGGGGTGATCAAATCCAGCTTCTGGCCGGGGGTGCGCTTCACCGATGTGGACGACCTCAACCAGCAAGCCATGGCCTGGTGCGACCGGCGCAACCAGCGCCTGCACGCCACCACCCGGGTCATCCCGCTGGACCGCTGGGTTGAGGAGGGCCTGCGTCCGCTGCCGAGCGGGTTTGCCTGGGAACGCTTTGCGCTGGAGGATCGGCGGGTGACCAGCGATGGGTTTGTCTCCTTCGATGGCGTACTCTATGGCCTGCCAGCGGTCGCCCAGCTGACCGGGCGGATGGTGCAGGTCGGTGTTCGGGGGCGGAACGTCCTCGTCTGGTCCGCTGGTGGCCTGGTGGTCACCCACGCCCGGCAGCCGATCTCGGGCGCCCAGGTGCTCCATCCGGCCCAATTCGCGGGCGTTCCGCCGGCCAGTACGCGGCCCAGTGCGCCCGCCCCGCTGGGCCACCAGGTGCTCGCCCCGGTACCCGTCCGGCGGGCCTTGGGGGAGTACGATCAGCTGTGTGGCGTGGTCACCCGGGAGCGTGCGGCATGAAACAGCTCTGTGAACGGCTCAATTTGACGACCTTGGCGGCGGAGATTGACCCCCTGCTCGAGACCGCGCGCCAACAGCAATGGTCCTATGCGGTGTTCCTGGACGCGGCCTTACAGGCTGAGCTCGTCGGTCGCCAAGAGCGGGCGCAGGAGCGCCGCCGCCGGTCGGCCCGGCTCCCCTTTCCGGCGCGGCTGGAGAGCTTTGATTTCCGGTTTCAGCCGGGCGTCTCGGAACGGTTGATCCATGAGCTGGCCAGCTTGGCGTTTATGGGCAGTGCCACGAACGTGGTGTTGCTGGGACCGCCCGGCGTCGGCAAGACGCACCTGGCGTGTGGGTTGGCCGTGGCGGCGCTGGAGGCCGGCCACACGGCCCAGTTTGTGACGTTGCGGGAGTTACTCGTCCAGATCGATGCGCCCGGCCCACGGGGTGGTCTGGCGGCGGTGCGGCGCTATAGCCAGCCCGACCTGCTGGTGATCGACGAGATTGGCTATACGCCGGTCCACCGGGCGCAGGCCCAGCTGCTCTTCGAGCTGATCCTGGCCCGCTATGAACGGCGGTCGACGGTGCTCACAAGCAACCTGACGTTTACGGAATGGGGCGCCTTGCTGGGGGATGAGGTTCTGGCAACGGCCCTGTTGGATCGGTTGCTCCACCATGCGGAAGTGCTGACGATTAACGGCCGCAGTTACCGCATGCGGCAGCGCGTGCAGGGCGATACGCCCACCAGCACCACACCCTAAAGATCTTTGCCAGGGTGGGTCACTTTTAGGTGGCGATCCGGGTCAAAAGTAAGCTGGCCTTGACACTGGCGCCAAGCGCCAGACACTGGTCAATTTTCTCGACTGAGCCGGCGGTCACGATCACCTCTGCACCGCGCCAGCGAGCGAGCTGAATAGCGGCTGTGCCAATGCCCGAGCCTCCACCGTGGATCAAGGCTGTCTCACCAGTCTTCAAGCGACCCCAGTTGAACAAGTTATCGTAGACCGTGAAAAACACCTCGGGAAAAGCCGCTGCCTGCTCGAACGTCAAAGCTTCAGGAATCCGCAGGGCCA
>JACCRK010000186.1 GCA_013813565.1 Herpetosiphonaceae bacterium | reverse complement strand
TCATGAAAAAAAGCATGCTGCTCGATGTGCCGAAGGAGCAGCAGGCGAAATATCTGGAGAAGTACGCCGACAGCTTTGATCAAAGCTTTGAGCTATTCATTACGCCAATGATCAATTATGGCGCAGTGGTTATGCTGTATGGGATCATCGGCGTTGTTCTGGCGGTCGGGGTGCTCAAGCTCAGGCGCTGGGGCTACTGGGGCAGCTGGATCTTTTATGGCTTGAACTGGGTGATTTTCATCATCGCGTTTATCGTGCAAAATATAGCGATCGCCATGCTGCTCGATAGTGGGCTGCCCGGCCAGGCAAATTCAATCCTGAAAATCGTGCGGGCACTGACCGCGATCGTCCCGATCTGGCTCACCACGATTCTGCTGTGTCTGGGCCTGGGCTGGAAGCTCTTCACCCGCCAGACGATGCGCTTTGTGCCTGGCGACCCCGACAGCGGCGACCCGACGGTCCATTTCAATCGCGGGATCAGCTATCGCAGGCGCGGCATGTGGTATCAGTCGATGGTCGAGTGGGAGAAGGCCGTCAAGCTATCGCCCTCCGATGCGACCTATCGCCATGCCCTGGGCCTCGTGTATGAGCAGATGAAGCGGCGCCCCGATGCGCTGCGTGAGCTTGATGAGGCGGCCCAGCTCGCCCCCGACAACGAGAAAATCCACGAGGACCGCCAGCGCGTGCTGGCACAGGCCTGATCGCCCAAGGAAACCAGCGCTGTTTTCCGCTTTTCTGCCCGCGTAATAAGTGTTTTTTTGAGGTGTGTATGCCGGGAAATTCGTTTGGTACCCTGTTTCGCATTACGACCTGGGGCGAGTCGCACGGCCCGGCCCTGGGCGTGGTGATTGATGGCTGTCCCGCCGGGCTGGAGCTTGATCTGGCCGAGATTCAGGCCCAGCTTGATCGCCGCCGCGTCGGGCAAAGCCGGGTCACATCGGCCCGGCGCGAGCCCGATGAGGTCGAGATTCTCTCGGGCGTGTTCGAGGGCCAGACTACAGGCACGCCAATCTCGCTGCTGATTCGCAATACCAATGCTAAATCAGGCGACTACGATGCGATCAAAGATGTCTATCGCCCAGGCCACGCCGACTACACCTACGATGCCAAGTATGGCTTTCGCGATCATCGCGGCGGTGGCCGCTCCAGCGCCCGCGAGACCGCCGCTCGGGTGGCCGCCGGCGCCGTCGCCCGCCAGATTCTGGCCCGCATGGGCATCTCGCTGATTGGCTACACCAGCAGCATGGCCCATCTGAGCGCCCAGGTGATCGACGAGGCCGAGATCGAGCGCAACATTATGCGCTGTCCCGATGCGGCGGTGGCGGCAGAGATGGTGGCCCTGGTTGAAAGCGCCCGCCACGAGCGCGACTCGCTGGGCGGCGTGGTTGAGGTGCGGGCCCGCGGCGTCCCGCCCGGCCTGGGCGAGCCAGTCTTCGACAAGCTTGATGCCCTGATTGGCCACGCCATGTTCAGTATTCCCGCCGTCAAAGCGGTGGAGATTGGCGCAGGCGTCGAGGTTGCCCGGCTGCGCGGGTCGCAGAACAACGATCCGTTTGAGCTGCGGCCTGATGGCAGCATCGGTACTACGACCAATCATGCGGGTGGCATTCTGGGCGGCATCAGCAGTGGCTCGGAGATTGTGGTACGATTGACCGCAAAGCCGCCGGCCTCGATCGCCCAGGAACAGCAGACAGTCAACGCCGCCGGTGAGCCAGCCACGATTGTGGTCAAAGGTCGCCACGACCCGACGGTGCTGCCCCGGCTGGTGCCAGTGGCCGAAGCAATGCTCGCCCTTGTGCTGGTCGACTGTGTTCTGCAAAGTCGCGCCACACGCCTGTAGAAAGCATGAAGTGTCGGCAGGATGGCCGCTGGATGGTCGCCTGCCGGACTCAGACTTCATAATCGTGTTTTATGGATGAACCAACACCAACCAACTTAACAACCACGCGCCCCCGCCTGCGCGCCGCGATCACGCGGGCGATCGCTCGGCGCAGCGAAGCGGTGCCGCCCAACGCTGAAGCGGCACCGCAACAGCCTGGCGATCAAGTATCCACGATCGTCGCCGCGCCGCCAGCACCACCGCCGCCCAGACGGCAGGATCAGTTTCGGCGGGCGGCCAGTCGGGCGGCGGAGCGGCAGCGCCAGGATGTGGCGCCTGGGTTGGAGCGTGATTCGGTAGCGGCCGAGAGCTTTGGGCGTATGCGCACGCGGGCGCGTCCGCGCACTCGCGCCCACGAGATGGCGACGCTTGTGGCCGCCGATGCCGACGTGCAGCGGGCTGACGCCGGATCGCTGCCGTCGATCGCGCTAGCCGCGCCAGCCTCCAGTGTCACAGCCCGCCAGCGCTATACGCCGGTGGTTGTTGCGGCGCTCCAGCCGGAGCTGGCCTCGCCCCCGGAGCTTCGGCGACCACCACTCTGGCTCGCCGCAGTGGTCGGAACTGCCTGGGCTGGCATTCTGGCGTGGCTGATGATCGGCTCGCTTGGACCGCAAACCTCCCAGACTCCCCGCCTAATCTTTGGTCTGGCTGTGAGCGGGCTGGGCTTGCTGACCTGGGCGCCGTTGCAGTGGGCCACCCGGCTCCCGGTGCTGACCTGGCGCGGCACGGTCGGCTGGGGGATTGTGCTGTGGACGCTGGCCTTTGTGCCACCGCCAACCCAGGCGCTCGTGGCTGGATTGCCCGATATCCCGGTCTATCTGCTATTTTTTGGCGGGCTGTTTCTGGCCAGCAACGCCGTCGCGCTGCCGCTGATCTACCTCTGGGGCTTGCGGCGCTATCACAATCGGGCGCAACGCTTTGATGTCAGTCGGTCGCGCCGTCAGGCGACCGAGTTCGGCCTTTTTGTAGCTCTGTGCGCTGTTTTCGCCGTAATGAACATCCTGGAGATTGTTACAGTGATCCTTTTAATCGCTATTCTCGCCCTGAGTGAGATGGTGATGCTGTCATTAAAAGGGAGCGGCCGATCGTGAGCCACCTGTCCACGTGCGGCTGTTTGCTTGTATGAGGTTGTTATGACGCGCACAATTGCAATTCTAGGGACCGGGCTGATCGGAGCATCGCTGGGGCTGGCGCTGGGGACGGCCGATCCGGAAACAACACCGCTGGGCAAGAGTCGGATCATTGGCTACGACGCCGACCGCCATCAGCTGCGCGTCGCCCGTGGCCGGCTGGCGCTTGATGTTGAGGCCCGCTCGGCCGCCGAGGCGGTCAAAGAAGCCGATATCGTGATTATCGCCACGCCAGTGCAAACTGTGCCCGACATGATGCGCGAGATCGCCCCGCACCTGCGCTATCGGGCCCTCGTGACCGATGTGTGCAGCACCAAGAGTGCGGTGCTGCGCTGGGCGCGTGAGCTGCTGCCAACCAGCGTGAGCTTTGTCGGTGGCCACCCGATGGCCGGCCGCGAGTCCGCCGGCGCCGACCACGCCGAGCTGGATCTATTTCGCGGCTCGATCTATTGCCTCTGCCCGCCGATCAGCGCCCAGCCCGAGGCGGTCGATCTGGCCACCGCGCTGGTCGAGACAATCGGCGCCAAGCCCTACTTTATCGACCCCGACGAGCACGATGCCTATGTGGCCGGGGTCAGCCACCTGCCCTTTCTCCTATCGACGGCGCTCACCGAGGCAGCGGTGCGCTCGCCGGCCTGGCGCGAGATGCAGCTCCTGGCAGCCTCGGGCTTCCGCGATATCTCGCGGCTGGCCGGCGGCGACCCGACCATGCACCGCGATATTTGTCTGACCAACACCGCCAGCATCACCCACTGGATCAACGAAAGCATTCGGGTGCTGGTTGAGATCCGCTCGCTGATCGATACCAACGATCACGATGGCCTGACCGAGATCTTTACCCACGCCAAAGCCGCCCGCGACACCTGGCTGGCCCAGCCTGGCAATCAGCGCCCTGGCGAGGGCGAGCCGTTGAAGCGCGAAGATCTTGGCAGCAATACTATGAGCCAGCTGTTTTTTGGCAATCCGGGGAATTTACGCAAGAAAAAGAAAGAGTAGCCGCCAGTGCGCGCCGGACGCTGAACCGCGCCCGGCGCGCATCGAGACGATTTCTCAACGTGGAGGAATAGCTTAATGGAACGACCAATTCGGGTTCTCGTCGCCAAGCCGGGCCTTGATGGCCATGACCGGGGCGCAAAAGTTATCGCACGGGCACTGCGTGATGCCGGGATGGAAGTCATCTACACCGGCCTGCAGCAAACCCCGCAGATGATCGTCGAGGCCGCCCTGCAGGAAGACGTCGACTGTATTGGCCTGTCGATCTTGTCGGGCGCCCATATGACGCTGCTGCCCAAGATTATGCAGCTGCTCAAGGCGAACGAAGGCGACGATGTGCTGGTTGTCGCCGGCGGCATCATCTCCGACGAGGACGCCCGCAGCCTCCGCCAGGAGCACGGCATCGCCGAGATCTTCGGCCCCGGCGCGTCGACCCACACGATCACCGATTTTATTCGGGCCAACATCAAACGCCCAGCGGTGGAAGGGTAGGCGCCGGTGGAACTGGTCGAAAAAGCCCTCGCTGGCAATCGGCGGGCGCTATCCCGCCTGATCACGGTCGTTGAAGCCGGCGATGCCACCGCCCGCCAGGCGCTAGCCGCCCTGTATCCCCACACCGGACGCGCCCATATTGTGGGCGTCACTGGCGCGCCAGGGACGGGCAAATCCACCCTGGTCAACCAGCTGGCGCTCCACTGGCGGGCGCAGGGCCGCACCGTCGCCGTGCTGGCGGTCGACCCAACCTCGCCGTTCAGCGGCGGGGCGATTCTGGGCGACCGGATTCGGATGCAGGCCCTCGGCGGCGATCCCGGCTGCTACATCCGCTCGATGGCCAGCCGGGGCAGCCTGGGCGGTCTGGCGCGCTCGACCGGCGATGCGGTGAAAGTCCTCGACGCCGCCGGATTTGAGATCGTCATCGTCGAGACGGTTGGCGCCGGCCAGGCCGAGGTCGAGATCACCCGCGAGGCCCACACCGTGATTGTGGTGGAGATCCCCGGCATGGGCGATGATATTCAGGCGATCAAGGCCGGCATTCTGGAGATCGCCGATGTCTTTGTGGTCAACAAGGCCGACCGCGAGGGCGCCGAGCGCACCCTGCGCCAGCTCCAGATGATGCTGCACCTGGGCGCCGGCGAGCCGCGCGATGGCTGGGACCCGCCGATTGTGCAGACGGTCGCCAACACCGGCAAGAATATCCCCGAGGTTGCGGCGGCGGTCGAGCGCCACCTTGCCCATCTCAAGGCCAACGATCTGCTGGCCCCCCGCGAGCGCCAGCGCATCGAGCGCGAGTGGACCATGATTGTGCGCGAAAGCCTGCTCAACGAGCTTTTCGCCCGCATCCCCGCCAGTGAGCGCGACACCCTGATCGCCCGCATGCAGGCGCGCCAGGTCGATCCGTATGCGGCGGCCAGCCAGGTGGTGGCGGCGGTCTTTGAGGATTCAATCTAGCCTTACCCCGCCAGATTAAACGCGAACGGCTCGGCGACTAGGTGTCGCCGAGCCGTTTTGATTGCGCCAGGGTTTTACGAGAGCAGGCTTACAGACGCCAGGGCCTCGGCCGGCCGGCTGGCGGGCTGTGGATGGCTAATGTTGGTCGGCCAGTTTGGCTGCTTAAGTGGAAACACCGGCTTGACCGAAACAATCGGCAGCGTATCGACCAGCGAGGGAACATAGACACACAGCGAGAGAATGTGGCTCAGCGCCGTCTGGCTCAGCAGATCGAGAACCCGTGTGCGGGTATCGTTCGATACGTTTTTAAGGCCGGTTAGCGGAAAATAGCGGGGACCAAATTTGGTTTCATTACTGAGCAGCGAATAATCACACAAGGTTATTCGAGCAACTTGTTGATCAGCCACACCAATCTGTAGGCTCATATACTCATTCAGGACCACCGTGGTTGTCTCTTCAGCCGGGCTGAATGTCACCAGCAAGGTATCAAGGCTGTCGTCGTAGTGAAAAGTATGCTCGTGCATCGGTAGATCTCCTCCTGATTCAGGATCGTTTACACGCCCTCAACCCAGTGTTTTACAGATTGTTGATGTAGTTATTTGAAGTATATCTAACTATTTGGATTAGTACACCGTGACAATTGTACTATTTAAATATTTTAATTTTCCTAAAAAGCGACCAGTCACTTGGCTAAGTGACTGGTCGTAGATTAACTGGCGGCAGCTAGCGCACTCTTGGCAGCACCCAGCGCTGAATTCGTTGGGTGCCTTTTTCGCCAATATACACGCTGCCATCAGGGGCGAAGGCCACGCCGCTTGGCCGGTTGAGCGCAGCCTCATCGGAGCCCTCGCCGCCCCAGGTGACCAGGGGCCGGCCAGTGATATCGTAGAGCGTGGCCACGCTCCGATCGGGAATAGCGACCACTACGCGCCCGTCGCTGCCGGCGGCCAGGAATGGATCGAGGTAGGTATCGGGCTTCCAGCCAGGAACTTGCCAGCTTGATTTCGGGGTGGCCTCCGGCAAACCATCCGGGCTGATCGCAAACACCTGCACCCGGCCGTTCCAGGTATCGCCAACAAACAGATTGCCGCTATCGTCAACCGCCAGGCCGATCGGCTCGTTGAACTGGCCGGGAGCCGCCCCTGCGGTGCCGATCTGGCCAAGGAACGTGCCGTTCGCATCGGTGACAACAATGCGCTTATTGCCCGTATCGGCGATAAACACATGGCCGTTTTTATCGACCGCCACGTTGCGTGGCCCGAAGAAGCCCAGCGGCTTGGCAGCATTGCCCTCGGCGGTGCCGCCAGTTCGCGAGACCCGCTTGCCTGTGCCAGCCTGAAGCTCTTCCTCGCCAGTGCCCCAGGCCGTGATGAACGTGCCATCGGGGCCGAATTTAGCGATCCGGGCGTTCCAGGTATCCGCGACATACACATTCCCCGCCGGGTCCACCGCCACCCCGGAAGGCTCCTGGAGCGCGCCCGGCCCGCTCCCGCTGATCGTGCGGGTCGTCCCATCGGTCGCATAGACCAGAATACGGTTATTGGGCGCGTCGGCCACATACAGTGCGCCGTCTGGTCCGGTCGCCATCCCCCGTGGCTCAACCGGCGAATCGCCGATCAAGGCCCCCTCTGAGACCAGCTTAAGCGGCTCGTTGGACCCAAAGCCAGTGCCAACCGGGCCGCTGGGCAGGGGCGCAGCATCGCGGCGAATAAACACCGCCATCTCACGCCCGCTAATCGGGGTGGTGTCGGGAAGTGTCCGCGACAGCAGATACTGGCGCAGCGTATTCCAGTTGGCGGGACGCAATGGCCAGGTCAGAATCCCGACCCCGCCGGCGGTACAGTCAAACAGCGCTCGTCCATTGACATCCTTCTGTCCACGCAGCTCGGGATCGCAGCCATAGGCGGGGTCGTAGAGACGATCTTTGTAGGCGCCCAGGCCATCGGTGCTGCCTTCGGGGAACCACCAGTTGAAGAAGGTGTCATAGGCCTGCATGTAGCCAGCGTCTTCCATCTTCTGCACGGTATCCGGGGCCATGTTCGAGCGGGCAAAGATCGCCACCGGCGCATCCAGATCGGTCGGTGGCAGGTTGGCGATCTCGTCTTTATTGCGCCACTGGACGTTGGTCCAGTCGCGGAGATACCACTCCAGCGGCTGACGCAGGCTGCCTTCGCTGTTCCCGCTCGTTGGATCGCCACCACTCAGCAGGATCTTCATCGAGTTGCCGCCGGTGGGGTCGCTGATCGAGCGGGTGTTGCGGGTCTGGGTGATCGCAATCTGCTGAACTTCGCGCATAATCAGCGGAACATCCGGGGCGGTCTGCGTGTACACCATGAACTCTACCGGCACATCGGGCTGATAGTAGACCGCGTTAACGCTTGAGCGCACGGTGTACAAGCCAAGCATGCCAACCAAGCCCAGCGCAACCATGCGCAGCGTGGTGCTGCGGCCCAGATTTTTCCCAATCTGCCAGATAGCGACACCGATCAGCACAACAAAAAGCAGCAGCATCCACAGCCCAAGCTTGGATTGCTGCGCGGCCTGGGCAACTCCGGCCGCAGCGCCCAGCAGCGAGGCCGCCGTGATAAGCAGCACCACCGCCCCGGCCACCAGCGGCACAATCAGCCAGCCCCAGCGCTCACGCACGGCGGGCCAGTCGATCTTCTGGGTGATGCGGCTGAGCGCCCAGCCGGCGCAGAGCACGGCCGGCAAGGTCATGTGAATCGTGAGCCAGGGCATTTTCTCACCAGCCCACGAGAACACCGTAAAGGATAAGAAAAACCAGTAAAAGCCAAAGCCGAGCCACAGATCCGGGACAGTCTCGGCGATCTCCACCACCTCGGCTATGCTCACAACGGTCTCAGGCGTTGCTCGCGTAGCGTCGCCCAGCAGCTCAGCCGCAGGGGTCGCGGTGGTGCCATAGACGACCGGGTTTTCGGTTATCAGCGCTGGCGGATCGACGCTGGCAAGATCGATGGCTTCCGTCTCGACCATGCTGGCGACTACCGCACTATCCTCCTCCTCATCCCACAGCGTCGAGGTGGTCACCGCCTTGCGCCAGGCGATGCGGGCCAGCCAGCCACCCAGCCCGACAAACGTCAGCACCACCGGCAGCAGCTCATAGATCCCAAGCTGCATAAAGTAGTAGTACCACGGCTGATCGCCACGGGCATACGAGTGCTGGGTGAAGAGCCAGTAGCTAAGCCCCGCCACCAGGCCATCGCCGAAGCCGCGCAGGTAGGTGAAAAAGGTGGTGAAAAACACCGTGAAGACCAGCCAGAAGATCGCCGTCGCAATCCAGAAGACCCGCGAGTTATCGCGCATATAGCCCAGCGCACCGCGCACCAGCGGCGTAGTGGTCCAGCGCAGGCTGATCACCTGGCCCAGCAGCAGCGTCATAAAGATAATCAGGCCCATGCCGCCAAAGTGCAGCACATTGGCCGCCTGGCCAGTTGCAGTGGGCAGGCTAATCGTCGGGTTGAACAGCATCAGCACGCCGCCGATCGCCATCGCGATCCCGGAGACGATCACAAAGATGCGGTTAGAGATGCTTTCCCACAGCAGCCGCTGCACCAGAAAGGTTGCCGCGATAAACATAATGATAAAGACCAGCTCGTGGGTGGCCCAGAGCAGCGCCAGCGCGGCGGCGGCCAGGTATAGCCAGCGCCCCTGCCGGTCGCGCATAAAGCGAAACAGCCCAACCATGAGCCAGAAGGTCCACAGCAGCGCCAGCGCATCGTGGCGGGCAAAGCGGGTGAAATAGAGAATTGTTGGCGAGATCAGCATCAGGCCGGCGCTAAACAAGGCGGCGCGGCGCCCAATCAGCGGGCGCAACATCCAGCACGAGGCGACCAGCCCGACCCCGGCCAGAGCCATCGGCAGGCGGGCGGTTGCATCGCTCACCCCAAACAAAAAATAGCTCAGGTAGGTTAGCAGATACAAGGTCGGGCCATGAAACACCGGGTTGTAGCAGTAGGTGTTGGCCTGCGCATTGTTCAGGCCGCAGCTAAACCCGCCCTTGCCGGCGTAAAAGCGCCAGCTGGAGTAGGCGTGGATGGACTCATCGTGGTGCATCGCCATGTTGCCCAGCATCCACAGATGCAGCACCATGCTCAGCAGCACCAGGCCGACATAGCCCAGCAGCTCGGTATTGAGCCAATCGAGCGTGAGTGGTTGCGCCAGCAGGCCGCGAGACTGAGGGGCGGGCCGTCCAGGCCGTAGGCGGCGGCGGATTCGTGAGCGAGTAATGTCTGGTGTTGTCATAGGGTACCAATCAAGCACAGATTTAAAAAATCAGCGAATCACACAGGAAACCGACAGCGGTGCCAGTTGGTCAAAGCACCTAAGAGCGACTATTTGATCACTGTTTGGAAGATGGTCATAAGACTAGCGTACCTGGGCTGGATTTTGGGTATTGTTGGCGGGCAGCCCAAGCATATAGGCATAGCGAGGCCGAACATAGACCTTGAAGTCCACCGACGAAAGCTGGGCGGGCGGCTGACGGAAGAGCAGGTAGCGGCCTAGCTCGTTCAAAGTCTTAGCGTCGTAAGGGCGCCGAATAAAGCGTCCGATGGTTGAGTCCTGCTCAAATGGCGCCGGCTCCATGACCGTCTGCCCATCCCTGTCCTTCAGCGGAACACCGTTTGCATCGATTTTAGCCATCGTGGCAAAGCGATAAAACTCTTGTTCGGGAAACCACCAGCGCAGCGGAAAACGACCCTCAACAAATCCCTGAACGTTGCCGGTGTTTGCGTTCCAGTTGCTGTCAATCATGAGGATCGCCTGAATATTTTCGGCGGCCGGCCCGGCCATCGCGCCGCTAAACTCGGACTTGAACGTATAGTTGCGCACATACCATTTCCAGATCTGCTCGTTGTCGTACATGATCGGCAGTTCCATGCGGCCGGTCTCGGCCACCGAAATAGCGCTCAGATCAAGCATAACCCGGCGCACATCGGGCGAGCTTTGGACATAGACCATCATCTCGACCGGTATGTCGCCATTCTGATAGTTCAAGCGCCAGGCCGAGCGAAACGAGTAGGCCCCCCACAGCAGGCCAACTGCAATCAGCAGCCCGCCAATCGCCCGGCGTGGGCCGTGCCACATTCCGTAGGCGGCGGTCAGCGCCAGCCAGATCAGCAGCAGCGAGAACACCAGCCAGGGCGTTGATGCGCTGCCGGTTGGCGCCTCGGGACTCACCACAAACGCCCGCGTGAGCTGGATCAGACCAAACAGCGCGACCAGCACAAATGCTCCCAGGTAGGCCAGCAGCAGCCGGCGCTCCTGGCGGGGTGTTGGCGCAGCTTGCGCGCCGAACAGGCGGCGGCCCACCGGACGAAACGCCCAGCGCAGCACCACCATTGCGCCCCAGGCAGCGATGAAGGTCAGCGGCACCACAATGTGCAGCGTGATCCAGGGCATCTTTTCGCCAGCCCAGGTGTAGAGCGCGACCGAGCCACCGGCCCACCAGCCGAGCAGCCCTGGCGCCATCCGCCGTGCGGTCAGCGCCGCGCCACGTTTGATCTGCACCGCCAGATGGCCAAAACCGGCTAGCATCGAACCAATGCCCACCGTCAGCAGCAGCGGCTCGTAGACCAGCAGCTGAACCATGTAGTAGTGCTGTGGCTGGCCACCGCGCTGCACATCGTGCTGGGCCACCCAGTACAGCAGCGATCCGGTGATGCCCGAGACAACTCCGGCCGGATGGGTGCCGAAGCTGGTGAAGAAGAGGGCGTAGATCACAAACGCCAGCCCCAGCGCCAGCGCGCCGTGGATGCTCCACAGCGAGTTGAGGGCCGGCAGCAGCGTGCGTGGCCCGGCCCGCTGCACCGCCCGCTGCCACATGGACTGGCGCTCGGCATTGCGGCGCAGCCAGATCAGCCAGATCATCAGCGCCAGGAAGATGACACTCAGCACTGTCACGCCGGTGATATTGGCGTGCAAAAAGACGCCATTTTCACCCTGCAAGGTCTGGTTATTAACTTTATGAATCGTCAAGGTGTCGCTGCCGAAGAGGGTTTTGTTGAGCTTGGAGAAATAGCCCTCGGCGATCATTTCGCCATTGGGGCCGGTTTTGCTAAACAGCAGATCGTCCATGCCCTGATGGCGGACAACCAGAGCCTGTTGCTCGGTCACCAGCGGCAGCGGCAGCCACTGCTGCTGGCCCTGGGCGTCGAGCGTCGGGACATATTGCCCATCGGCGCCCTGGGTGACGACCAGCCCATTGTGGGCGGGCAAAAACTTCAACATGCCAACCGCCAGCAACGCATACAGGCCTAAGGCTATCAGCAGTCGGCGATTGACCTGCCAGAGCGTCACCAGAATAATAAATGTCCCCAGGGTCAGGGTGAAAAGATACGAGGTTTCAATTGTGACATACATCAGCGCAAAGGCGGCGGCGAAGGTGTACAGCCAGCGCACCCGCCTGGTCGCCACATAGCGCAGGATCGCGATCAGACAGAGCAGCTCCCAGGTGACGGCAAAAATATCGTGGCGAATAAAGCGCCCAACATACAGCGCAACCGGCGAGATCAGCAGATAGGTCGCCGTGAGCAGCGCCGTCCCCTTGCCCAGATCAGAGCGCATCAGCCACGGCAGCAGAGTCAGCGCGATGCCAAACAGCGCCGCCCCAAGGCGCGCCGTAAACTCGCTATCGCCGAACAGCATATATTGCAGCGCGGTCCAGTAGTACAAAAATGGCCCATGGGTCAGCGGGTCGTGCAAGTAGCCCTGGCCGTTGTAGAGCGTCCAGGAGTAAAAAGCGTGGATGGTTTCATCGTGGTGCAGGGCGCGTCCGTCCAGCGCCCACATATGCACGAACACCGACAAAGCAGCTAGCGCAACGTAGGCCAGATGTTCAACAGTGAAAACACGACGAGGGCTGACGGCGACAACTTTTCGCTGTGGAGTAGCTACCATATGCATCTCTTCTGAATCCAGCAAACTAAACAATTCAGGGGGGGTTTTAAAGGACCATCTATCAGCGTATTGTACCCGAACGGCTAGGGTGTGACAAGAAACAAAGGATTAAATCGTGAGACAGGGCTATCCGTGGCTAGTACCTCCTGCTATTTGTTCGCTTACATCACCGAGTTTGGATGGGTTAAATCCCTTTGGATATACTTAAAAGCTCTTAAGATTATATCAGATACTCAGCAGGTATCGGCTGAATCGGGTGGGCGTTTTTGGCTTGTATAGCTGCATCTAGCCAGCTTTTGCCCAAGCTTAAGTTAGGTAGGATCACCTTTTGTTGCAGGGAGTACTAGTACCAGTGCCCAATCCAGCCCTATAAATGTGGAGACAGATAGGAACATAGTTTATTGCCAGCCTTGATCAGTTAATGTTATAACTTGTAGTAATATACGCACCAACTTATATCGATCATAAAAATACTCGTAAAATAAAAAAACAATCAAACGCAGACATAATTAATTCAGAACGAACACAACAGTACTGGTGAAAACAAAGCATTTTTATTTCAGGCCTTCTAGGTTGTGGGGAGTACCGTATGCATATTCACATTGTCCGACGTCTGGCTGGTGTATTTCTGCTTATTGGTCTTTTAAGTAGCACCGTATTCGTCCGTCAGACCCCGGTCCAAGCAGCAGATTCCACCTATTCCTACATTGTTCAGGGCCGCAGCAGCGCGGCGGCCGCCGCTGCCGTCACTCAGGCGGGCGGACAGGTCAAGCAGCCGCTGGGGCTGATCAATGCGGTCAGCGCCGATCTTTCCAGCGTTGCGCTTGGCAGGCTGCAAGCAACCCCGGCTGTGGCCCTGTATCCTGATGCCACAGTCTTGAAAACCGATAACGGCGACGAAGAAGCTGAGGTCGGCAACTCGGATGTTGAGCCTGAGGATATTGAGATCATTGATACGCCTGGTGAGGCCAACCGCGAAACCATCACCAGAGGCTATGCCCTGTATCCATCAACTGCCACTGCGACAAATCAGCTGCACAATACCCGAGTAAACACACAAAATCAGGAATGTAAAAACTTTGGCAACAACGGCAACAACGACTGGCGGGTTGTTCAGTCGGCGGGCGCCACCCAGCAGCCACTCCAGGGCGCAGGCGTGACCGTCGCGGTGGTTGACTCAGGGCTGATCGATTTTGCCAACACCAGCACCTGGAAGCGCAACCCCAGCACTGGCGAGCTGTTTGCCGCCCGGTCAGGGCGCTGCTTTGTCTATCAGGATTTCCTGCCCCGCAACGCGGCCAATGGCAACACTGGCAATGCGGCCAAAAATAGCATCGACCAGAGCGGCCACGGCACCCACGTGATCGCCACCATCGCGGATAGCCGCGAGGTCAGAATGGGCGCTACCGGCGTCACCACTCCGGTCGGCGTCGCCCCAAAGGTCAATCTGGTGATCGCCCGTGCGCTTGATGCCAACGGCGCTGGAACCTACAGCACCGTGATTGCGGCGCTGGACTGGATTGTTCAAAATAAGACGCGCTATAACATTCGCGTCGTCAATCTTTCGCTGTATGCACCGGTTACCGGGCCCTACTGGGCTGACCCGCTCAACCAGGCCGTGATGCGCGCCTGGCAGTCCGGGCTGATCGTGGTCACCGCCGCCGGCAACGCTGGTCCGAACGCAGGCACGGTCACCGTGCCCGGCAATGTGCCCTACGTGATTACGGTTGGGGCGATCAAGAGCGGTCGCTATACTGATAGCACCTACGATGAGCTCGCGCTGTATTCCAGCCGCGGCCCAACCGAGTCGGCCTTTGTCAAACCGGACGTTCTGGTGCCAGCCTCACGCACCATCGCGCCAATGCCAAACAGCTCAACCCTGGCCACCAAGCTACGCAACCTGCGCATCGCCAACCCAAGCCAGTGTACGATCAATGGCCGATTGGTGCGGCCGGCAGAAGCGACCATGCGCGAAGTTGCCGCGTTCTGCTATGAGAACCGCAGAAGGGTTGAGCTGGAGGTTGGCATAGTCAATCCGAACCACTCGTACTATCAGCTGAGCGGCACCTCGATGGCGGCGGCTGAGGTCAGCGGCGTGGTCGCCCTGATGGTTCAGGCCAACCCGACCCTGACCAACGACCAGATTAAGTATCGCCTGCTGGCCACCGCCCAGCCCGCTATCAATGCGGCGACTGGACAGAATATGTACTCGCCGTGGGAGCAGGGCGCCGGGCTGATCGGCACCACGCCGGCAATTTTTACCACGACGCTCACGATGGCCAACGCAGGAATGAACATTGCGGTTGATCTTGACACCACCAGCGCTCAGCAGACCCACTACTGGGGCTATACGACCTGGGATCCAGCCACTGGTGAGTTCCATCTAATCGATCCGGCTAGCGGTCAATCGGTGGCGGTCTGGAATGGCGGTGGAACCATCTGGAGCGGTGGTGTCATCTGGGGCGGTGGAACCATCTGG
>JACCRK010000182.1 GCA_013813565.1 Herpetosiphonaceae bacterium | reverse complement strand
TACCCGAGCGTGCAGCCGGTTGCCGACTGGGTTGATCTCGACCTGAGCTATCTCTACGATGAGCTGGATCGCCCGACGGCGGCCGCGGCGGTCCGCGAGATCGGCCATGCCCGCGCCTGGATGGTGCGCTGGAGCGCCTGGGATCGCCCCGATTCGTGGCAGGTTGATCTGGGGCCAGCTGGCGAGGTGCTGGCCTACAATCGCGCAATCCCCGAGGATGCCGCCGGCGCAACCCTCGCGCTCCCAGCCGCCCAGAGCCTGGCCGCCGCCGCTCTGGAGCAGCAGGTTGATCTGGCGCAGTACGCGCTGCTCGACGCTGGATCGGTCCAGCGCACCGACCGCACCGACCACACCTTCACCTGGCAGACCCGCCAGACAGTGGTTGGCGAGGCCTACCAGCGCGTCGACGTGGTGGTTCAGGGCGATCAGGTGGCGGCGATCACGCCATCGCTGTACACGCCACCGATCTACCGCCGCGAGCGCGACCAGATTACCTTCGCTGAAAGCTTCGTCAATAAAATTCCCGCCGCACTCGCTAGCTGGCCCGCCCTGATCCTGCCGCTCGTCGGGCTGATCGGGGTGCTGCGCCGCCAGGTCGCCGTCCGGCCGTGGGCCTGGCTGGGCCTGGCCGGCGGCGTGATCTGGCTGCTGCTGGGGATTGGCCGGCTGACCCACGGCCAGCTCGCCGAGGGCCCGCGCCTGATCCAGGGCCTGAGCTGGGCGCTGATGGATGGGGTGCTGAACGGCGGGGAGCTGGCGCTGCTGGGGGCGGGCGCGGCCACCGCCTGGCGCCTGGGAACACAGAGCGACCAGCGAGGAGCGGCGGGGATCGGCCTCAGCGTTCGATCGCGGCTGGCCGATGCGCTGCAGCTGGGCTGGCTGCTGGCGCCGTTTCTACTGCTTTTTGTGCTGGCGCGGGCCTGGCCGGGGGCGAAGCCGGGCCTGTTTGCCCCGGCGGGTGCGCTCGGCGCGCTGCTGCCGGCCCTGGATAGCCTCGGCCGCGCCATGCTCAGCGCGACCACCACCACGCTCATCCTGGCGGGCGTTTTTGGCATGCTCAAAGCGCTATTCAGCCGCTGGCGGCTCGGCGGGCTTGATCCCACGCTGGCGGCATTGCTGCTGACCAGCCTTGGCATGCTGCTGGCCGCGATCAACCTGCGTGAGCCAGCCCAGATTGGGCTGGCGCTGCTGGCCTGGCCGCTGGCAACCTGGCTGGGGGCACAGACCCGCGGCAACCTGCTGGCGATCTGGTGGGCGCTGGTGGTGCTGCGGGTGCTGCCGGCCGGGCTGGGGCTGGTAGGCACGGCCGGGCCGCTCTGGTATGCCCTGAACGGCGGGCTGCTGCTGGTTGGGCTGGGGATGAGCGCTGGCTGGGCCACCGGTCGCCTGATCGAGACGCGGGCGCAGGGGTGAGCGTCGTATCACTCTAGCGGTTGATCGATCACTCTCTACTAATCAGCGTTCTACCTAGACATTCAGACGCACTATCAGCATACTGTATACGAAGCAAGCCACCCTAAAGTTCAATCATTTCCCCTGGGCAGTCTCCGGCCTTGCCTGATGAGACCGAAGACTGCCCAGGGTTCCTGCATTTCCCCAAGCTCTCAGGCCCAGCGGCCCTTTAAGTATCAAAAGGCGTCGTTCAGCGGTGTATAGTTATAGCCCCGCCTGTTAAGTTATCGTAAACTCATTCGTAAAGTCTCAATCATACAATGAGATATACCCTCGTATTGTATGCATTATCGACTGGCGAAAGCCCGTATTAATCTAACTCGGAACATTATTCATCGCTAGCCTGAAACATACACCACGTCGATCCCTATGGATAGAATAAAATCCAGCATAAAGCAACACAACTAAGGGAGACACCGATGAAAGCTGCACCTCGTACCGTTCGCCTTCTGCTTACATTCGCCATCTGTGCAGCGCTCGTGCAGGGACTATTTGTGGCAACGCCGGCAGCCGCAGCTGTACAACCGCAGGATGGCGCACTACGCATCGAAGCGATCTATGGGCCCAATTTGATTGTTGACTCGAATGTCGAGTCACCCTCCACCTATGCCCCGCGGTCGGCGACATTTGCGGCCAAAGTCTGTAATACTGGGGCCGCAACCCTCACCGATATTTTTGTCTCAATTGGCAACTACGATCTCAATAATGATGGTAACGGCATCGACAGCACCCCTGGGATCTACCCGGCAAAAACCCACGCGCCCTTGGTTGGCACATTCAGCCTGACCCACGAGGGCGGCAGCGCAGGGGCCCTTGATGCTTCGCGCTATATGTTCACTCTTACTGCCAACGAATGTCGATTTCAGTACTGGCTATTCAGCTATCCGCGCCTGGATAACTTGGGCAATTCGGTAACCGGCGGGATCAAGCCCAACGATGACCTGAAGCTGGATTTTGATATGTGGGCCAGCGCCACCGATGGCGGCACCCCGCGTAAGGTGAATATTACGCATACCGTCACCATGCGCAATGAAATTTCCGCCTCGGCAAATAAAATCTGGCCTAACGGTGACAACAAAGTCCCCCAGCAGTATCTGGATGCGATCGCAGCCACCTTTGGCTGGGGAACGTTCATTCCGGGCGGCGGCACCAGCGTGTATCCGGGGACACTGGTTTCAACCCAGGGTGTCTGGTATGACCTGGGCAATGTTGGCTTTGGCTTTGATAATAATGGCGATTTTGTCCCCGACCACAATGCCTTTCTCCAGCCGATAGGCGACCCCAGCATCTATGACCCTGGCTGTTTCCGGCTGGTGCGCACCTACGGCATTCTAATCGTCAAGCTGGTTGGCGGCGGGGAGAAACTTATTCCGTTCCTGGATAACCTGTACTTTCAGAATATCCCCGACAACACCGGCACGGTTGGACTAGTGTTCTACGAGTATGTTGCGCTTGATGGCGCGTGTCGGGCCAGCCTGAGTCCCTATCAGGAAGTCGCCTCGGGCTACGACAACGAAAAGTTCAACGCTGATTTTGGCTATGCAATGCCACCAATGCAGAGTGTCGAATCGGCCGTGACGATCGATAAAACGGTCGATAAGGCCACGGTTGGCCCGACCTTACCTGAGACAGTGAGCTATGCGATAGGCTTTGTCAATCCAGGGCCAGTGAATGTGGGGGCGTTTTCGCTGGCCCTCCCGCTGGTGATCAGCGATACGATTCCACTCGGCACGGTGTATGTTGCTGGGAGCGCCACGGCCAGCAACACGCTGCCAGCCGGCGTTAGCGCCTATAAAGTGCTCTACTCAACCAACAACGGCCAGACTTGGACGGCAACCGAGCCGCCCGCCAACACGGTCACCACAATTCAGTGGTGGCTGGGCGCCGATATGCCCGCCAACACCAGCGGCACCGTGCGCTACCAGACCGTGGTCCCGGCAACCTACACGGCCACCAGGCCGCCAGTGGTCCCAAACACCGGTGCGCTCTCGTTTGGCAACAGCCCGCCCTTTGCCGAGGACACCGTCACCACGGTGGTGCTGGGCAACAATTCGCTCAGTGGAACGGTGTTTAGCGACAATGGCAGCGGCGGCCTGTTCGCCAATGCCGTCAGGGATACCGGCGAGCTTGGGATCGCCAACGTGACGGTCTCGCTCTACCTCGACACCAATGGAAATGGCAAGGTCGATGCCGGCGAGCCGCTGGTTGGCACCCAGATCTCCGGCGGCACCGGCGCCTACAGCTTTGCCAACCTGCCCGACGGTAACTTTGTCGTCGTGGTCAACGCCGCCGACACCGATATTCCGGCCGGCTACACCAACACCACCGCCATCATCAAAACGGCGGCGCTGGACCCAACCCACCTTGTCGGCACGCCAGTCACCCAGACCGGGATTGATTTTGGCTTTGCCCCGGCCCTGACCGTCACCAAGGCGCTGCTCCCCAGCGGAACAACCGCGATCTTCGAGGGCGATACGGTGCAGTACACCATCGATCTGGCCAATAAGCTGCCAGGAATCGGCTCGCCAGTTCCGGTGAACTGCAGCCAGACCACCTGGGCCCAGGTTGACTCGACCCCGGTCGGCGGCGGCGGCAACAGCAACTTTCTCAATCTGCCCGGCGGCATCGGCGCCAGCGGGCCGAACCAGACCTACGCCTCATCGGCGTTCGCCAACACCAGCGACCGCATCCACGCGACCACGTTCTCGACCTCGCAGCCGGGAACCATCACCAAGGTCGAGGCGCTGTTCTCGGTCTACAGCACGGGCACGTTTGTCGATGATACCGCTGTCGGCGAGATCGCCATCGGCGGCGTCTCGATCGGCACCCTCACATACCTGCCAGCATCATTAAATCCCTTCGTTGGCCAGTCCAGCCAGGGCCTGCTGGTCTGGAATGCGACCGCGCTGCGCCCATGGAGCTTCAGCGACTTCACCGGCACAACCCTGGAGCTGCGCTTCAACGCCAGGAAAGTCGGCGGCGCTGATGGACGGACGATTTTCCTGGATGCGATGGGCTTTCGGGTCACCACCAATCAGATCTGCGCCCCAACCCCGGCCACGACGATCAATCCGCTGCCGCTGACCGACACCTACGATCCGACCAAGCTCCAGTTTGTCTCGGCGGTGCCGCCAGTCGATAGCAGCGCGCCGCTGGGCACCCTGAACTGGAACAATCTTGGCCCGGTCTATCCCGGCGGCACCGCGCAGGTTCTGGTGACCTTCCGCGCCCTCGGCCCCGGCGGGGTCAATGTGACCAATACGGCCACCGTCAGCACCGCCAAGTTCGCCAACGGGACGCCGGCCAACACGGGCACGTCGGCGGTTACGGTGCCGATCAACCCGACCGGATCGATCGCGGGGGTGTTGTGGAACGACCTCAATAACAATGGCTGGATCGCCACCACCGGATTCGAGGGCACCGACACCCGCATCCCTGGCACAACCGTTACGCTCTTCGGCTGCCAGGTCGGCGGGGTCATGCTGTTCCCGGCGCCCAACACCACCAGGGACTGTACCAATGTCGCCAACGGTGGCACCTGGGTTCAGATGGCAACCCAGGTCACCGACAGCACCGGGGCCTACTCGTTTGGCGCGCTGCGCAACGGCTACTACTACACCGCGGTAACGCAGTCGACGATTGCCAGCACCGGAGTCACCCAGCGCGGCGACCCCAACACCCAGCCCGGCCTGTGTGCCGTCTGCGATAACCTATCCAACCTAACCACCGAGAACCTGGGGACGGGGATTATTGGCAGCATCACCGCCGCCAACGATGTGGCCAATGTAAACTTTGGCTACAACGTCCAGCCAATCCTGTACGGCAAGGTCTGGGAAGATGTCGATGGCGACGGCATCCGCGACCCCGAGGAGCCGCTGCTGACTGGCTCGGTCAGCATCTACAACAATGCGAACTGCACCAATCCGCCCGCCCCAACCGTGGTCGCCCTGGTCAACGGCGAGTACCACGTCGGCGGGCTGACCGCCTCGACCTACTGTATCCAGACCAACACCGCCTCGCTGCCCGCCGGCGGCACCTGGACCCAGACCGGCGAGACCGACGGCACGATCAACAACCAGATCGTGCAGACCCTGACCGCTGGCCAGATCTCCGGCTCGCACGATTTCGGCTTCCGGCGCAGTGGCAGTTCAAGCATCGGCGATACTCTCTACTACGACTGGAGCGGCGACGGCATCCAGCAGCCCGCCAGCGAAGAAGGGATCAAAAACGTCACCGTGCGGCTCTACCGCGATGCCAATAACAATGGCGTGATCGACGCTGGCAGCGACCCATTCGTCGCCGCGACCGTGACCAGCATCAACGGCACCTATCTGTTCAGCAGCCTGCCGGCGGGCAACTACATTGTGGCGGTCGATACGGCCGATCCCGACTTCCCCGCCTCGATGTATCAGACCGCCGATCCCAACGAGGCCGGGGTCTGCGTTATCTGTGACAATCAGTCACGGGTGGCCGGGGTTGATGGCACCAGCGCCTATCTAACCCACGACTTCGGCTACAAGCTGACTGGCGGCGGCTCGATCGGCGACACCGTCTGGTACGACATCAACGCCGATGGCAGCCAGTCGGGCACGCAGGAGACGGGCCTGAGCCAGGTCACGGTCAACCTGCAGGTCGATCTGAATGGCGATGGCACCTTTGTCACCATCGCGACCGCCGCGACCGATGTGCTCGGCAAGTATCTGTTTAGCAACCTGCCGGCGGGCACCTACCGGGTCGTGGTCGACACCGCCGACGCCGATCTGCCTAACGATGTGTTTGGCAACAACCTGGCGCCAACCACGCCAACGACCTACAACCTTACGCTGCCGACCAACACCAGCAACCTCAGCGCCGACTTTGGCTTTGCGCCGCTCGGGGCGATTGGCGACACGATCTACTGGGACGCCAACGCCAACGGCACCCAGGACTGGAACGAGTCCGGCATCAACGGCGTGCTGATCACGCTGTGCCGCGACCTGAACAGCGATGGCGACTGCGCCGACGCTGGCGAGACCGTGGCTGCGACCACCACCACCGCCACGACCACGGGCGAGGCCGGCAAGTACCTGTTCAGCGGGCTGAGCCAGCTTCCGGCTGGGGCAACCTACCTCGTCAGCGTTGGGCCAATTCCCGGCAGCCCAATCCTGACCGCCGACCCCAACGCCGACGGCGTGGTCTGCGCCCCGCTCGGCGCGGCGGTGTGCGATGGCATCATCAACGTGAACGTTCTGCCTAGCAACAGCTTTATGGGCGCCGACTTCGGCTATCAGCCCAGCGTGATCATTGGCGATACGCTGTGGGTTGACAGCAATGGCAACGGGATCAAAGAGCCTAACGAGGCTGGAATTCCCAACATCACGATCAATCTCTGCCCGACGGTCGGCCCATGTCTGACGACCGTCACCGACGTCGATGGCAGCTATTTCTTCCAGAACATACCCAACGACACCTATACCGTCTCGGTGCTTACCAGCGACCCCGATTTCCCCGCTGGTCTCACGGCAACCTTTGACGCCGACGCCACGGCCAACGGCAGCACCACCGTGGTCGTGTCCGGCGGCGCGGTCACCAGCGTCGGCGGCACCGCCTGCACGAGCTGCGGCCTGACCGCCGACTTCGCCTACCAGTATGTCGGGACGCTGAGCCTGAGCGGCACTGTCTGTCGCGACGGCAGCGAGGCCAACCGCGTCTGTGGCACTGGACCAACCGGGGTCAGCCTCGGAACCGGCGAGATTGCCTACACGTCCACCCTCTATC
This sequence comes from Herpetosiphonaceae bacterium, assembly GCA_013813565.1. GTDB lineage: Bacteria > Chloroflexota > Chloroflexia > Chloroflexales > Herpetosiphonaceae > JACCRK01. Next base: position 8,037 of record JACCRK010000182.1, on the reverse strand, counting down.
TCATCCGCTGGGTCGATGACGGCGACGGCGTGGTTGAGTCGGGCGAGACCACCACAGTTGGCTCGACCACCACGTCCAACGGCGACTACAGCTTCACCAGCCTGCCAGCGGGCACCTATCTGGTGGCCCTGGCGCCCCCGGCCGATAATCTGGCGATGGTGACGCAGCTTGGGGATACGCCAGCAACGCGCGTGGTCGTCACGCCCAGCACCGGCAGCACCACCTCGGCCTACCAGGTTGTGGCGCTGACCACCAATGTTGTGGGCGTGGACTTCGCCTTCCAGTCGATCATCCAGAGCGACTTCGGCGACCTGCCAAACTCGTACTCAACCAAGATCAATGGCGCACCCGAGGGCCCAAGCCACCAGATCAGCGGTGGGCCAGCTCTGCACCTCGGCGCCCTCGGCCCCGATACGGAGCTGAATGGCACGCCCTCAGCCGGCGCCGACGCTGATGGCGCCGACGAAGACGGGGTTGCCTTCAACGGCACCTGGTTCGATGGCGTTGGGACTGGCGAGGTAACCGTCACCGTTCAGGGCAGCGGCTGGCTGATTGGCTGGATCGACTTCGATAAAAATGGCAGGTTCGATCAGCCCAACGAGATGATTATCAACCAGGCGGTCTCGACCGGCACCAACACCTATACCTTCGATATTCCGAATGGCACCAGCGGCTATGGCAGCCGCAATCTCTATAGCCGCTTCCGCATCTTCAGCGCGAAGCCGATTATTCCTGCGCTGGCCTACACGGGCACGGCCAGCGGCGGCGAGGTTGAGGACTATCTCACCGTGCTGGCTAGCCCAACCGCCGTCACAATGGTGAGCTTCAGCGCCCAGACCAGCGCCACCAGCATTCGGGTGCGCTGGCAGACTAGCGCCGAGGAGAACACCGCCGGCTACCAGCTGTATCGCAGCACCGACGGCGAGCGCGCCAGCGCAGTCCTACTGACCCCAGAGCTGATCCCGGCCCACGGGCCAGGCATCGGCTATGTGTGGACCGATAGCGCGGTGGTCACCGGTGTGACCTACTCGTACTGGGTTGCCGCCATTGATAGCGATGGCAGTGTCGCTGAGCACGGCCCGGTCAGCAGCCAGATCGCCGCCGTCTATCAGGTGTTCCTGCCCGCGATTGGGCGGTAGGCGCAAGATCCCTCACCCCGGCGCTGCGCGCCACCCCTCTCCCCAACCGTGGGAGAGGGGGAAATATCCACGGATTAGCAGCTTTAAACACAGCGCCCGGCAGTTTTTCGACTGCCGGGCGCTGTGCGGTTTAGTTCCAGGAATTGATCCTACTCGAGGTAGTCGCGCAGCTTCTTGCCGAAGCGCGGGTGGCGCAGCTTGCGCAGGGCCTTGACCTCGATCTGGCGAATCCGCTCGCGGGTCACGCCAAACTCCTTGCCGACCTCCTCCAGAGTGCGCTGGGTGCCGTCCTCCAGTCCAAAGCGCAGCTTCAAGACCCGGCGCTCACGCTCGGTGAGCTGATCGAGCACCTGGGCCACCTGCTCGCGCAGCATCTGGTGCGAGGCGGCGTCCGAGGGCGCCTCCAGCTTCTCGTCGGGCAGGAAATCGCCCAACTGGCTGTCGTCCTCCTGGCCGACCGGGGTCTCCAGCGAGACCGGCTCCAGCGAGGTTTTGCGAATCGACCGCACCTTCTCGACGCTCAGCTCCAGCGCCTGGGCCAGCTCCTCGTCGCTCGGCTCACGGCCGTGCTCCTGGGTCAGCCGCCGCGAGGTGCGCATCATCCGGTTGATTGTCTCGACCATATGGACCGGGATACGAATTGTCCGCGCCTGGTCAGCGATGGCGCGGGTAATCGCCTGACGAATCCACCAGGTGGCATAGGTGGAAAACTTATAGCCTTTTTTGTAGTCGAACTTCTCGACCGCCCGAATCAGGCCAACGTTGCCCTCCTGGATCAAATCCAGCAGCGAGAGCCCGCGCCCGATATATTTTTTCGCCACGCTCACGACCAGGCGCAGGTTGGCGGTCGTCAGGTGCTCGCGGGCCTGCTCGCCACGCTCGATCTGGCGGTTCAGGTCGCGGCGCGCGTCGTCGCTCAGCTCAAGCGCCTGCTCGATCAGCTCCTGGCGCGCTTTATCGCTTTGCTCCATCGCCTTGGCCAGCTCAACCTCCTGCTCGCCCTTCAGCAGCGGGACAAGGCCGATCTCGCGCAGATACAGCCGCACAGTATCGTTGACGCTGATCCCTTCGTTGGAAAAATCCACCTCAGGATTTTCACTGATACTGATCTCTTCCTCGCCGATCTCCTCAACCCGAATATTGGCTTTTTGCAGCGCGTCGCGGATGTCTTCGAGCTGTTTATCTTCATCGCGCTGAGGATCGATGATCTGCTGAATCTCGCCGGGCGTCACATTGCCCCGTTTTTTACCCAGCACCAACAAATCGCTAAGCGAGCGCAGGGCGGGAAAATCGTCGGACTCTTCGCCTCCAAAGTCCGACGATAAAACATCTGGTTCATCAATAGGGTTCGACATTGGTGCGCTCCTCCTCAGTACTTGAGAGAATCACGGGTATCCTGAAAATACGTGCTGCGGCGTGGCTCACTGGTGGTGCGAAGATAACTGTTCAGGGCCATTGCCTGCTCCATTAAGCGTTCCTGCTCCGCTGCTTCAGCCGCCACAATCAGCTGGCCGATGCGGTCGTTCCAGCGCCGGGCCAGACGGCGCCGCAGGGGGCCCAAACATTCCTGGGTTTCATGGGCTACTTTATAGGTGCGAATCGGTGGGTCGTCGGGCCAGTTCAGCAGGCGAGCACAGTGCTCGGCGAGCTCGGGAGGTAGATCGGCGGCCCAGCGAACGGGGTCGGGCGGCCCACCTGGGCCTACCGTTCGCCATGCCTCCCATAATACACGATTTTCAATCCGGTCAAAAAGCTCGCTCACCTCGCCGCTCCATAGATCGCGCAGCGCCGGGGCGGTCGCCAGATCGTCGCGCAGCTGCTCGGCCACAATTGGCTGGGTGGTGGGAAAGCGCAGCAGCAGCGACAGCAGATAGTCCTCGCGCTGCGCCTCCTGCTCCAGCTGGGTCAGCAGCGCGCGGGGCGGCGGCGGCGCTTTGCGGTTGGACGCGGGGTGCGCTGGGCCAGATCGCGGGGCCGTGTTGCGCAGCGAGTCGACAATAATCCGCTCCTCAACCCCAACCAGCGCGGCCAGCTTCTGGCTGTAGTGGGCCCGCTCAACCGGGTCGCCGATCTGGTTGAACAGCGGGGCCAGGCGCTCGACGGCGGCGGCCTTGCCCTTGGCGCTGGCCAGATCCAGGCCACGGGTCAGGGCGGTCAAGTAGAAGTCCATCAGCGGCTGGGCCTTGGCGACCAGCGCCCGCCACTCGTCGGCGTCGGCCCGAATGATGTCGTCGGGGTCGCGGCCGGGCGGCAGCAGGGCGATCGTGATCGCGGCGTCCAGCTCGCGCTCCCAGCGCAGCATCCCCGAGGCCGTCGGCACAGGCTTGACGTGCGAGTCAAGGTTTTCGCGCAGGGTCTCCAGGCCGCGCAGGGCCGCGCTCTGGCCGGCGGCGTCGCCATCCATCGCCAGCGTGATTCGCTTGGTCAGCTTGTTGAGCATGGCCGCGTGCGAGTCGGTCAGCGCGGTGCCCATCGGGGCGACCACGTTGCGAAAGCCGTGCTGATGGGCCATCACCACGTCGACGTAGCCCTCGACGACAACCACGTGGTCGCCGCTGCGAATCGTGTCGCGGCCCTGGTGCAGGCCGTAGAGCAGATGGCTTTTATCGAACAGCAACGTCTGCGGCGTGTTCATATACTTGGGCATCGCATCGCCAAGCGCCCGCCCGCCACAGCCGACGATCCGTCCCTTGGCATCGTGGATGGGAAACATCAGGCGGCCGCGGAAGCGATCGTAGTAGCCGCCGCTTTCGCGCTCCAGGGCCAGCCCGGCGGCCTCGGCCTCCTGCGGAGTGACGTTCAGCCGATCGCTGAGGTAGCTCAGGGTCGCCGACCAGTCATCGGGGGCGAAGCCAATCTGGAAGGCCTCGATCATCGCCTGGTTGATGCTGCGCTTTTCGAGATAGGCCCGCGCCGCCTCACCCTTGGGCGAGCGCAGCAGAATATGGGTCCAGAACCGCGCCGCCGCCGCATTGATATCCAGCAGGCGACTGCGCTGGGCATCTTCCTGCTCGTCCTGCTCGGTGCGCGGCTTGAGCTGCACCCCCGCCCGTGCGGCCAGCTGCTCCAGCGCCTCGGTGAAGCTCAGGCCATCGCGCTGCATCAGGAAATCGAAGACGGTGCCGCTGGCCTTGCAGCCGAAGCAGTGATAGCTCTGCGAGTCGGGGAAGACGGTGAAGGCCGGGGTGCGGGTGTTGGGGTGGAATGGACAGAAGCCCAGCCAGTTCCGCCCGGCCTTGCGCAGCGGCACAAAGTCGGTGATAAACGCAACGATGTCAATCCGCTCTTTGATCTGTTCAGTTACATTCGACATAGTGGCTCGATGCTTATAGCCTTAGCTACTCGCGGCTCCCATATTCAGTGGTAGATCGCGCAAAACCAGATCGTCTACGGTCTCGCGCCGTTGCAGGACGTGGACATGCCCGCTATCAAGCAGCAACAGCGGCGGTCGTGGCACGCCATTGTAGGTGCTGCTCATACTCAGGGTGTAGGCCCCGGCGACCGGAACCGCCAGCAGATCGCCCGGCGCTGCACCCGGCAGCGCCACATCGCGGATCAGGATATCGCCCGACTCGCAGTAGCGGCCGGCGATCTGCACCGTGGTCGTGGGCGGGTCGAGCGGCCGGGCGACCAGGGCGGCGGTGTACTGAGCATTGTACATCGCTGGCCGCGAATTATCACCCATGCCGCCATCGATATGCAGATAGTCCAGCCCGCCGGGCACCGCTTTGCGGCCGGTGACCGTATACAGCGCCACGCCGGCGCGGGCGATCATCGAGCGGCCTGGCTCGATCACCAGCCGGGGCTGGGGCAGGCCATAGCGCTCGCAGCCAGCCCGCACGGCGTTGGTCACCGTGACGGCATAGGTGTCGATGTCGCCAGCCTGCTCGTTGGGCATGTACGCCACCGCCAGGCCGCCGCCGGGGCTAAGCTCGCTCAGGGTCCAGCCGTGGGCGGCGCGCTGCTCGGCGGCAAAGCGTAGCAGCCGGTTGATCGTCTCCTGGATCGCCTCGTAGCTGCGCAGCTGCGAGCCGATATGGGCGTGCAGCCCAACCAGCTCCAGGCCGGGCGCGGCCAGGGCCTGCCTGACCGCCTCGGCGGCACTGCCATCGTCCAGCGGCAGGCCGAACTTGGCGGCGGCGGCGCCGGTGCGAATATGAGCGTGGGCGCCATCGGCAATATCGGGGGCGATCCGCAGCATAATCGCCTGACGGCTGACGCGGCGGGCGGTCAGCCAGGCCAGCGTCGCCAGCTGATCGAGGTTGTCGACTATAATCCGACCGACGCCCAGCTCGATCGCCTGGGCCAGCTCCGCCGGCGGCGTGCCGTTGCCGTGAAGATGCACCTGGGCCAGCGGCACCCCGGCGCGCTGCGCGATCGCCAGCTCGCCGCCGGAGACCACATCCAGCCCCAGTCCCAGGCGATGCATCAGCTGGGCGATGCCGATGTTCAGCAGCGCTTTACTGGCATAGTGTATATGGACAATGCCGGCATAGGTGTGATGCAGCGCCGCCGTATAGCGGGCCGCCATCGTGCGAATAGTGTCAGCGTCGAGCACATACAGCGGCGTGCCATACTGGGCCGCCAGGGCAGCGAGGTCACAGTCAGCGATCTGCAGGCGTCCATCTTGAATACTTGTGCTGATCGGCCATAGCTGCGTCGCGGTCATTAAATTGCGTTCGCCAGGTAGATTCATCGGGTATCCTCAAGGGGAGTTCGTGGTAAGCGAGGTTCATCTCAGATTCATCAACTGTTTATGACACTGATATCAGGATCGTGCAATTGGCTAGTTCATAAGCCTATTGTACACTATCGCTGTGTCAACTATTCTTAGATGTCTGGCTTATAGGGAGGACCTATCAATGTCTCGCTTGATTAAAATTCGTCTGGCCGCCGCGCTCTGCTTGCTGATGCTCCTGAGCATCATTACGAGCGCACTGCCTGCGGCGGCGGCGCCGTGGGCCAATCGTTCGGCGTTTGTCTCGCCCAAATTTGAGGCGGTCTGGCAACGCTCGGATGACCCGCGGGTGCGCGATGGGCGCTCGCTGTACTGGGGCTTTGGGGCGTGGTTCGACTACAGTGAATTTTACCGCGAATCGCCCAACGGTTTGCGCCGGGTCCAGTATTTCGACAAGGCGCGCATGGAAATTAACGGGATTGGCGGCAACACCGATGTCACCAATGGTTTGCTCGTAGTCGAGCTGGTGTCGGGCCAGCTGAAGCTCGGCGACAACTCCTACGACAACGCCGAACGCAGCCCCGCCAACCGCGTGCCCGTGGCCGGCGACGGCTACACCACCAACAGCAACTCGCCCACCTATGCGTCGTTTGCTGGCGTCGCCACCATCAACAACGGCTACCGCGATGCCGATCGCCGCGACCAGTCGATTGGCGATGCGATCGATAAGTCCGGCAACAAGAGCACCCGCAGCGATCTGCTGAACGCCTACAAGGAGCAGACCAAGCTGGTGGTCTACAACACCACCACCGGCCACAATATCCCGGCCGTGTTCTGGAACTTCATGAACCGCACCGGCGCGATCATTGTCAACAACCAGCGCACCACCGGCGCCGTCGTGGATTGGAGCAGCGCTATGGGCCTGCCGATCACCGACCCGTACTGGGTTCGCGCGGTGGTTGGCGGCGTGGAAAAAGATATCCTGGTGCAGCTGTTCGAGCGCCGCATCCTGACCTACACGCCCACCAACGATGCCGCCTACCAGGTTGAGATGGGCAACGTCGGCCAGCACTACTTCCAGTGGCGCTACACCCAGCTTGGTGAACCCTGGAACAGCGCTGAGCCAACCCTGAAGATCGCCTTCGCCTCGAAGCGCGACGGCGGCAGCGAGTGGGATACCTACGCAATGAACGCCGATGGCGGCAGCCAGGCTCTGTTCGCCAGCAATGACACCAAAGAGACTGTGCCCTACTCGTGGCTGCGCTCGTGGAAGCCGGACAATGTCAAGCTCTTCGTCGACTCGCGCCGGGGCAACGGCACCAATCGTCAGATCTGGACGGTCGGCGCTGATGGCTCGATGAACCGCATCACCTACACCGATGGCTCGCCGATTCCTCCCAGCGTGCCCTACCAGGGCTATATCCCCAGCCCATCAAACGACTGGAACCCATCGGTCTCGCCCGATGGCACCAAGCTGGCCTTTATCTCGGATCGCGATGGTGGTAAAGGGCAGCTCTACATCAGCTATGTCAACGGTGCCAGCCCAACCAGGCTCGCAACGGGCGATTGCAATTATACAAGCCCAACCTGGAGCTCTGATGGGCGGTATCTGTACTGGGCCGCCGACTGTGGTGGCAAGTCCAATGTCTACCGTGGCGACCTGCGCTGGATTAACGATAGCCCGTCGATCTATGGCGAGTTTCTGTACACTGAGCTCGGCAATATTGTCAATCTGACCAACAGCACCACCAGCGATAATGGCTTTCCACGGGTCTCACCCGATGGCTTCAAAATTGTTTTCACCAGCAATCGCGATGGCAACTACGAGATCTATGCGATGAACACCGACGGCACCGGCCAGACCCGTCTCACCAGCAGCAGCGGCGACGATCTGGCGCCCTCGTGGAATCTGACGGGCACCAAGATCGCCTTCGACAGCAACCGCGATGGTAACTGGAATGTCTACACCATGAACCTTGACGGCAGCGGCCAGACCCAGCTGACCACCAACGCCGCCGATGACCGCTGGAGCGTCTGGGGCCAGTAGAGCAAGCAAACAGCGCCAGATAGTTCTCCCCGCACCACCTCTGGGTGGCGCGGGGATTTTTTCGTGGCGCAGCGCCACCCGAGGGCGCGCTCACCCAGAGTTTATGCATTCTCGATAGGTTGATCGTAATCACTCCATAAACTCGATTTTAGGGGGTCCAGGGGGATGAAAAC
>JACCRK010000092.1 GCA_013813565.1 Herpetosiphonaceae bacterium | reverse complement strand
ATGTCGAGCTGACCGGCCAGCTGGCCCACAGCCTGATGGTCATCAAGATGCGCAATAGCAGCCACAGCCGCGATATGCGGATTTATGAGCTTACGGCGCAGGGTATGATCGTGCGGGACAATCGGGTGCTTCAACCCGGGCCTGAACTGGCCGGAGGCGGGATCCCCCGTGGCGCAGCAGCGCTCCTCTATCCCGGGCTCACCGCCGCGGAGACGATTGTGCTCCAGGCATTAATTCAGCTACCGGACGTCACCACCGATGAGCTGTCCGACCGCACGGGATTGGCTACCGACACGCTGCTCAGTACCGCCCTCGACCGCCTGGTTAGCTTAAACTATGCCGTCAGGCTGGAGCACGGGTCCGATCCCGCGCGCTATCGCGCGGTGACCCAACCCTTCCACTAAGCGCCAGGTATACCCGGTGTATCCCGGTTTCAAGGAGCACTCTATGGCAGCAACGATCGGTCCGACGACCCCGGAGCAGACGCCTCCAGCAGCCGACCCACACGCGCAGCTGAGCCTGACAACCCAGTATGCGGCGATGACCACACACGCCCCCATTCCGCTGGTCATGACGGAGGGGCCACAGCACACCATTCGGGCGGTCAGCCGATCATTCGCCCGTCTGGTGGAGCTGGACGCCAGCCTGCTGGTGGGACGCACGCTGGCGGAGAGTCTGCGGCTGGTGGCTGCGGACGCGCTGCTGCACCACGTTGACACCGCCTATACGAGCGGTCAGGCGGTGCTCCTTAGTGAGCAACCCCATCGCCACGCGGTGCACGGCACGGTGGTGTGGTCCTATACGCTGTTGCCCATTCTGCGAACGAGCACGAGCGCTGGGGGCGTGCTGGTCGAAATCTATGATATGACCGATCTGGATCGGACGACCCGCATGGCCGACGAAACCCGCGCCATCAACGAGCAGCTGCTGATTACGGGGATTCGTGAACAGGAGCTGGCGGAACAGGTCCGGCACCAGCTGGCGTTTATCAGCGCGATCACCCAGAGTCTGGGCGAGGGGGTGTATGCCTTTGACCGCGCCGGCCGGGTCACCTATGTCAATCCTATGGCGGAACAGATGCTGGGCGTTGAATCGGCTGACCTGCTCGGACAGCCGGCCGGAACCCTGTTTGAGGGCCCGATCAGACCCGCCGGACTCACCCCTGATCCGTTTCTGGATGTCATGCAGACCGGCGTTGCCTATCGCACCGATCAGGCCCACGCCCGCCATCGTGACGGACGGCGCTTTCCGGTCACCTATACGATTGCGCCGATCATGGACACGGGCATCGTCTTAAGCGCCGTGGTGGTGTTCCGCGATTTGAGCGACCTTCGTCAGCTGGAGCAGACCCGCGAAGAATATCTGGCCCTGCTGTCGCACGACCTGCGCTCGCCGCTGACCGCCATTATGGGCTATGCGCAGTTACTGGAGCGCACGCTTAAACGCCAGGATCAGACCAAAGCGGCGACGCAGGCGCGGATGATCGTCGAGAATAGCCTGCGGATGGAACGGATGCTCACGCATGTGTTGCAGACCGATGCGGCACTCGAATCGGGCACGGGCGCATTGCAGCGCACGCGGCTCGATCTGGTGCCGCTGGTGCGCCACATGGTCGAGCAGCTGCCCCACACGGATCAAGCGCGAATCCAGCTGGATCTGGTCGAGCGCGTGCTCATGGTGGGTGACGGGATCCGGATCGAGCGGGTGGTGGTGAATCTGCTGAGCAACGCGCTGAAGTATTCGGACGCCAGCCGGCCGATTGTGGTCCGCGTCTTCGTCATCGAAGATCAAGGACTCATTTCGGTGGAGGATTGGGGGGTGGGCATCGATGCCGAGGACATCCCGCATCTGTTTGAAAAGAAGTACCGCGCCCGCACCGTCGGAACGATCAAAGGCCTCGGACTCGGCCTGTATAGCAGCCAGTTGATTGTCGTCGCCCACGGCGGGCGGATGTCGGTCGAGAGCACGGTTGGTCGGGGCAGCACCTTTACGATCAGGTTGCCACTCCATGCCGTCGGCGACCCCCGTGGCCCAAAGCCAGGCGGATCTGGCGCACGCGCCGCCGATATTTGAACTGGATAATCGCAAAGACCAGCTGATGACGGTGTTCAAGCTCTGGGCAGCAAATCTGGGGATGTGGACGCGGGACACGGTGTTCCCGGCGGCATATGCCCAGGCTGGCTGGGAGCGACTGCGGCCTTTTTTTGACCTGCCGGGCACGATCGTCGTGGCCAGAGACCACACGGTGGTGACGTTTACTCGGTTCAATGATCGTCAGCTGAATCGCGATCTGGCGGCGATCTGGGCGCGGGTTCGTGAACGCCAACTCCGCTTGCCGGATGGAACAACGCTCATCGGTGAGCTGGCGCAGCACCGGAGTCTCATTTCAGAGCGGCACGAGCCGTCACAATGGTCTGAATCCCTGCTAGTGTTTTGGCTTCGACCGGCTCAGCCCGTCTAGAGCTACCAGCTGCCAGCCACTCGTCCCCGCAAATCGAGTACAATAGCCTGACCCCACGTGCAACGGTGCGCGTGGGTTTTTTGGAATGCCAGGAGGCGTATGTGTTAATTGACTTGATTGGGGTGCCGCTGGACCTCGGGGCGGGACGGCGTGGTGTGGATATGGGGCCGAGCGCTATTCGCTATGCCGGCCTCTGCCGCGAGCTGGAAGCGCTTGGGCATACTGTGACCGATCGCGGCAATGTTGAAGTGATGATCGCTGAGATCAGCGAGGTTGGCGATCCGCACCTGCGCTATCTGGCGCAGATCTCGCACACGCTGGCGCAGCTGGCCCAGCGTGTCGATGCATCGCTGGTCGCGAAGAATTTCCCGATTGTCCTGGGCGGCGACCACAGCCTGGCGCTGGGATCGATCAGCGGCGCCGCCCACAACCGCGAGATTGGGGTAATCTGGATTGATGCCCACGGCGACTTCAACACCCCGGCAACCTCGCCGTCGGGCAATATCCACGGCATGCCCCTGGCGGCGCTGTGCGGCGTCGGCGATGAGCGGCTGGTGAATCTGGGCGGGAACCGGCTGCCCAACTCGCTGATCAACCCCGACAACGTGGCGCTGGTGGCGGTGCGCCAGCTCGATGAGGGTGAGCGCCGCGCCCTGGCCGCCGCCGGAGTCCACGTGTTTGCCACCGAGTTTATCGACCGCTATGGAATGCACGAGACCATGTGCCGCGCAATTGAGATCGCCTGCAAAGCGCGCGATGGAATGTACGTGAGCTTCGACCTCGATGTGATCGACCCGACGATTGCCCCTGGCGTGGGCACGCCGGTCTCGGGCGGTCTGACCTACCGCGAGGCCCATCTGGCGGTTGAGATGCTGGCCGAGTGTGGCAAGATGATCGGTCTGGATCTGGTTGAGGTCAACCCCATCCTCGACCACGGCAATCGCACCGGCCTGCTAGCGGTCGAGGTGGCCCTCTCGGCCCTGGGCAAGCGGGTCTGGGACCGCGCTGTCGTGGCCTGTCGGTAAGCGCAGTGGGCGGGAGGCGAGCTCCGACGCTATATCTGGCGCTCACCTCCCGCTGGCGATCTCCGCGTACCCGATTGCCCCATTCCCTGCTACAATGTTGTGCATCATTGCGTATAAAGCCTGAGAAGAATCGAGACGAGACGTTGGAAGGAGCCGAATGATGCGACGAGTAGCTCATATTTTCCTCGGATTGATGGCGGCGATGCTTCTGGCTGGAGCGCGGCCGGCCGCAGGCCAGTCAGCCGCCGGGTTGGCCTGCCAAAGCAGCGTTGATGGGATTATCAATCCAGCCATTGCCGATTACCTCACCCGGTCGGTACGCGAAGCCGAAGAGCGTAACTGCGAAGTCCTGATCATCAGGCTCAACACGCCCGGCGGCCTGACAACGTCGACCTGGCAGATTGGCACCGCGCTGCTAAACGCCAAAGTCCCGACTGTCGTGTATGTCACACCACAGGGGGCCAATGCCGGCTCGGCCGGCGTGTTCATCACCTACGCGGCCCATCTGGCGGCGATGGCGCCGAACACCAACATTGGGGCGGCCCACCCGGTGGCTGGCGGCGGCGAGGACATCGGCGACGATTTGCGTGATAAAATCACCAACGATGCGGTCGCCCGGATTACCACCTGGGCGCGGGCGCACGACCGCAATGTCGAGTGGGCCGAAGAGGCGGTGCGCAAAAGTGTCTCGGTCGGCAGCGACGAGGCCCTGCGGCTCAACATCATCAATATCATTGCCGTTGATGAGCGCGATCTCCTGCGGCAGCTTGATGGGCGGGCGGTGGCGCTGGCCGATGGCCAGGAGCGCGTGCTGGCCACCCTCAACAGCCCGATCGAGCCAATCGAAATGTCGTGGCTGGAAAGCATCCTGCATCTGCTTGGCGACCCAACCATTGCCACCCTGCTGATTAGCCTGGGGACGCTGGGCATCTACTTCGAGGTTGCCAACCCTGGGCTGGGCGTCGGCGGCATCATCGGGATCATCGCGATTGGCCTGGGACTGTATGGGCTGAGCGTGCTGCCGGTGAATATCGTCGGGCTGGCGCTGCTGCTGCTGGGCTTTATCCTGTTTGCGATCGACATCTTTGCCACCAACCACGGCGCCCTGACCATTGGCGGCATCGCCTCCTTTGTGATTGGGGCGCTGCTGCTGATCGATAATGATGCCGCCCCAGGCGTAGCGGTGTCGAAGGGTGTGATCATCGGAATTGCCCTGTCTATGGGCGCAATTGTCGCTCTGGTGATGAGCTTTATTGTCCGAACCCGTGGGCAGCGCGATGTGCTGGGCAACGATGGGCTGGTTGGCTCGCTCGTCACCGTGCGCTCAACTATCGCCCCTCGCGGGACCGTCTGGACGCAGGGCGCCCTGTGGCAGGCGCGGGCGGACGAGCGGCTGGAGACCGGGGACGAGGCCGAGGTGATCGCGGTTGATGGATTAACCTTGATTGTGCGCCATCCGCGTGTGGAAGGTGCGATGAATCCGCCCGCTGTGGGCGATGGAGGTCTGTAATGGGTCCAGGAATTGCCTTAGCTGTGGCAGTCGTGTTGCTGCTGTTTCTGATCTCAGCGATCAAAATCATTCCTGAATATGAGAAGGGCGTGATCTTCCGGCTTGGCCGGCTGGTCGGCGCCCGTGGCCCCGGACTGTTTCTGGTGATCCCGATACTGGAGCGCATGTTCCGCATCGACACCCGTGTGATCACGATGGACGTGCCGGCCCAGGAGGTGATCACCCGCGACAACGTGACCATTCGGGTCAACGCGGTGCTGTACTTCCGCGTGCTCGACCCCAACAAAGCGGTCGTCAACGTGATGGACTACATTCGAGCGACCATGCAGATCGCCCAGACCACGCTGCGCTCGGTGGTTGGCCAGGTTGAGCTCGACGAGATGCTGGCGCAGCGCGATCAGCTCAACCACCGCCTGCAGACCATCATCGATGAGCAGACCGAACCCTGGGGCATCAAGGTCACGATCGTTGAGATCAAGGATGTCGAGCTGCCGCAGACAATGCAGCGGGCGATGGCCAAGCAGGCCGAGGCCGAGCGCGAAAAGCGGGCCAAGATTATCCACGCCGACGGCGAGTTCCAGGCCTCGAAGCGGCTGGCCGACGCCGCCGATATCATCGCTCGCGAGCCGGTGACGCTCCAGCTGCGCTACCTGCAGACGCTGACCGAGATTGCGGTCGAGAAAAACTCAACCCTGATCTTCCCGTTCCCGATCGATCTGCTGCGGCCGTTTATTGACGCCAACTATAGCAATGTCAGTGTCCCCAACACCGCTGACAATACGCCGACCGATACCGAGCGGCGTCCACGCTTCGATCCGATCACTGGGCGGCCGATGGAGTAAGCGCCTAAGCTGCTAAAACACGACCGGGCGGTGGTTTTGAACCACCGCCCGGTCGTGTTTTAGGTGAGATTAACATGCTGCTGATTGAGACAAAATTAACAAAAGTAAAATTCCGTTATAC